>JAGWYI010000754.1 GCA_018969455.1 Bacteroidota bacterium
ATCGTGAACAAATTGCGAGCGCACCAAAATGCGCTCGCAACCCGTTTTAACCCAAAGAATTCAAAAAATACTCGATTCTTGCACGCATGCCATTGTCTTTTTCGCCAATGGCCTTAATCGCTTGTTGCGCGGTATTTTTTGCTTTTTCTTTATCCCCCTGTTGCTTGTAAATGCCAGCCAAAGTAAGGTAGTATTCGGGCAAGCCGCCATTTTCCGCGGCCTTTTCTTCATATTGCGCAGCCGTACGCAACACACTCGGATCGTTTGGAAAGGATTCAAGCATGTCGATAACCAATTCATGTTGTTTGGCTGCACTGTTTTTAACCAGCGCTTTTTGATACGCTTTAACCGCCTTGAGGTAGTTTTTTACGTCCTTTACGGCTGCAAAATACGTGCGTTTCGATTCCAGTTCAAATTGGCCGCCACGATCAGGATTGGCGCTTTTCATTTTTTGGATGGCTTCGCCCAACAGTTTTTCGTCTTTAAATGAAATGGCCTTTTTAACGGTATTTTTGCAGGCGGTTTCAATTTTAGCGTCAACCGGTTCTTTGCCCACAAGTGCTTCAATGCGCGCGCGATTCTTGATCAGCAGATCAAAAACACGGCTGTCGGCTTCTGTAGCGCCTTCGAAAATAAAACGCTGATTGAAGTCGGTACTCAAATCACTCTGCGTATTGAGGTAATCGTTGGTTATTTTGAGCGAAGGCGATCCTGTACGGTTGAGGGCCGATACATACCGAAACAAAAACTGGGGATCGCGGTTTCCATCGGCATATTGTTGCGCATATTCAGTCGCGTTGGTCACCTTATTCAAGGCCTTTTTCCCCAATTCTACAAAAGGTTCCACATCGCGGTAGCCAATGTCTTTCAACACAATTTTGCCGGCAGGGTCGATAAACATCAGAGTTGGGTAGGACATTACCGGATATTTATCAGCAAAATCGGAATTTTCGGGCTTTTCCATGTCAATTTTCAGGCAAACGAAACTGGAATTGTAAAACTCGCCCGATTTAGGGTGAGTAAATACCTCACTCGACATGCGTTTGCACGGCCCGCACCAGGAAGCATATGCGTCTACAAAAATCAATTTGTCTTCCGATTTGGCTTTTTCAAGCGCCTCGCTCCATTTTCCATGGAAAAAATTGATGCCTTGTCCTTTTGCGTTGACGCTAAGGAGCAAGGTAAAAATCAAGCCGGAAAAAATAGATTTCATCATTGGGCAAAATAATCAGTTAAGGAACGATGGGCGCGGTATGCGCTGCTTGTTGGTCATTAGGTTGTAGGGCGTTGTTTTGTGGGTTTTGTACATAATAATACAAGGCAGCGCCCAAACCCAGGTGCAAACTTAATACAAGCCAGAAACTTGCTTGCTTGTTTATTTTTTGTGTTTGATTAGACATGATAAATCAAGTTTTGGTTGTGGGAAAAGCAGCAATTTTGATACCAAAATGAAGGTAAAATAAAATATTAAAAAAACAAGTTTCTTAAGTTGTTGGTTTTTAGTCGTTTGTACTAAGTTTAAAAAGTTTTATAGGTGCGTGCTCCGAGCGTTACACCCTCCTGGCCGATGCTTTCGATCTTCCAACGGCCCTTTTCCGGATGGATGGATGTGGTTTGTTGGCCGGTATGTAACAACTCGTAATGTGCGTAATCGAGTTTCAATCTTTGATCGAGTAGGTTGAAAACGCCAAAACGAACAG
>JAGWYI010000755.1 GCA_018969455.1 Bacteroidota bacterium
GCTTCAATACCTCAGCGAACTGGATCCTGCTGCACCTTGTGCTGCCGAGGCCAGCGCCAAAATTGCCGCCATCGAACCGAAACTCGACGCCCAACAACAACAACAATGGGAATGGATGTTCAAATTTTGGTCGGCCGGCGTGAATGCCGAAGTGGCACGCTGGAATGCCCGCACCGCCATTTGCCTGGAATGGATGCACGCACACTCCAGCCTGAATTTTATTGATAAATAATTGATTTTTAACCTAATTTATCTATGAAATTGTTTTTATCCCTCCTTGCAGGGACCTTTATTCTGACATTTGCCCTTCCGGCGAGCGCCCAGGTAGAAAAGTACACCATCTCGGTAGAACCCTTTAAAAATGATTCTTCCAGCAAAAAATACGATCAATACGTGGTGGAATGCCGCAACGCCGCCATGCGCTACTTGCTGGCCTGTGGCCGATTTTCGGTGCTCGAACGCGACGCAACGCAAGACCTTGAAGCAGAACGCAATTTGCAAAAATCGGAATCTTTCATCGACGGAAAAGTGGTGCAACAGGGCAAGGCAATAGGCGCAGAATTTGTTTTAACAGGAAGCCTGAGCACCCACGACGGACAATTGTCGCTCCTGATTTTTCGAGTTTCCGACGGGAAACAGGTAGAAGGCGGCGTCTGTGATCTGAAAGAATCCTGGTTGGCCCGTAGTTATGGCTACAACGCCCAATATTTGATTAAAAAAATCAATGCAAGCATGCAGGAAATTACCGGCCGCTGGTTGGCCCAGGATCGCTACACCGTTGTGCGTGAATTGGACGGCGATGCTTCCCGGACCGACCGCATGCTCGTCGCCGCCGGAAGTGCGCGCGGAATCCGCGAGGGATATCAATTGGAAATTTATTATACCACCAATGAAGACGTAGACGGCGTGTCATATCAGCGGGATATTTTGCTGGGACTGTTAAAAGTGGATGTAGTGGAAAATGCCAATTTTTCACAGGCCAAGGTAAAAGAGGGCAAAAAAGAAATAAAAAAAGCCCTAAACGAAGGCAAAAAACTTTATTGCCGGATAAAATTGAAACAGTAGCCCATTCAAACAAGCTTCCTTTATGAAACAATTTTTGACCCTTCTTTTGCTGTGTTGGAGTACTGCTTTGTTGTTTTCGCAGGAAAATAGCGCGCCCCCCGCTAAAAAACCAGCGCCGCCTGTTCCCAAATACGTGCTCGATGGACCCGATCCCCTGGGTCGTCCCTACCACCCAACGGTGGGCATTTTGCCGGCTGTAGCAACCATTCCCATGCCATCCGATGTGCTCAATTACATGGGCATTTCCTTTGTCAATGGCATGTCGCTCAATGCACTCCTCCCTTTCGGCGCCGTAAACAAGGCAAAATTTGACAGCATGAGCGATATCCTGGAAGGACTTACCCAGGAGGAAATAAAAAAATACTACTACTGGGAAAGCGTTGGGGTAGAATATTTGGCACGCCTGGAGGTAAATCAGTACGCGATGCTGGTCGATAAGGACACTGTTTGGGATAACGTGGTAGCCAAACAATTTCATATGAAAGACGTTTACAACGGGTTTGCGCATGTAACCGTTTCCATTTTTGATGTAAGCACTTCTAACTTATTGTTTGCCAATAGTTTTAGTGCAAATGGAAGTTCGCGCAATCCGCCGGTAACCCCTTTAAAATACGGCCAGCCCGATTCCTT
>JAGWYI010000092.1 GCA_018969455.1 Bacteroidota bacterium
TACGTATACACCGCGCGATCGAGCAGCAAATCAATGGTATAGTTGCCGGCAGCCGGTATGGCAATGTTGGCGCCGCCGTATTCCAGCGATTTATTGGCGCCGTCGTCGCCCAGGTTAACACCCCAGTCGTCGTTGGCGCGGAATTTAATTTCGCCCGCTACCAGATCGAGGGTGATGGTAAGTTTGTTGTTGACATCATCGTAAGTCATGTTTTGATCGGAATTCCAGCCATCAGGAGTAGCCGAACCGATCAGGCCCCAATTGGTGCTGGCCACGGTATAGGTCAGGCTGTTCAAATCTACATTCAACCGATGCATACCGGTTGCAGGAGAGTTGATGTTGGCGCCATTGGGTTCCAGGGTGCCGTTTCCGCCATCGTCGCCCCAGTTGGTTGCCCAGCTGTAACCTTTAGTAAATTTGAATTCGGACTGGTTGGCGAAATACACATAACCTTCGTATTTGCCGTTGTTTTTAACCGAATAAATTACCGTTTTGGTATTGCTTGGGTCCCAACCCTGGTAAGCGCCGGGCACTTGGAGGGCATCGTAATTGATCACAATTTCGTAGGGAGTGATGGTGAGTTTGATCACTGGAGAATAAACCGTCTCTACTTCCGGGCTCACTTTTGCTGCCAGGCGGAACTCCATTTCATGTGGGTCGCCAGCTGAGAGTGATTTGGAGGTAAACAGGAAATTATTCATGGCGCCCACGGTGATGGTTCCGAGAGACAGTTTGTTGGTACTGCCCAGAATGATGGGGTCTGCAAAATTTTTGCCGGCAACATCCATTTGAAGGGTGTAAGTAACACCAGCCTGAAAGCCAAATTCGGCTGCGCTCCAGTTAAAAACGGCAAACACATCATCTTTCTTGGCTTCTGTGAGTACATATGAAGTACCATTCGATGGGCTCGTGAAAGCAGGCGCATTTCCGAGGTTCAGCACCGGATCGGTTGCTTCATCTTTACAGGCAGTAAATGCCAGAACAGACAAAAGCAGCAAAAGCAAATATTGCTTCATATTTTTGTTTTTTTAGAATTAATAATTTGGATTTTGCTTCAAATTCGGGTTTGCTCCGAGGTCTGAAGATGGAATTGGATAGATGTCGCGATAGGCATCGGTTGATTTACCTGCCGGAACGCCGCCTTTCCAAGGCCATACATAGTTGGTTTGGGTAAACCGGCCGAAACGAACCAGGTCGGTACGGCGGTGGCATTCCCAATACAATTCACGGGCACGTTCATCCAGAATGAAATCCAGCGTAAGGTCGCTTTGAGCGATGTTTCCAGCAGTTCCATTGTAGGCACGGGTACGGATGGCATTCACATAAGCCAGAGCGTCGGTGGCGCTGCCGCCTGTTCCGCCGCGCAGAACTGCTTCTGCATACATCAGATACACATCTTCAATGCGGAACAAGGGGAAGTCGATGTCGACAAAAGTAGGATTGGAGCCGGGCTGACCAGTAGAAGTGATGTTTTTATACTTGGTCACAGCGTATCCGTCCTTAAACTGAGAAATGTCGGAAATTTCAAGAGATTGGCCGTTGGTGTAGAACATCGCGCGGCTGTCTACAGCGGGTCGTGAAATCGAGTAGGTGTAGTCTGGTTTGTCCAGGAACAATTTGATTGCATACAGGCCGTTGCTGGGAATGGCAATATTGGCGCCGCCTTCTTCGAGGAGTGCATCGCCGCCATTGTCGCCATAATTCAAGCCCCAATCGTCGTTGGCACGGAATTTCACTTCACCTGCTGTCAGATTCAGGGTGATGTTCCAGCTGCGGTCGCTTGGATCGTAGCTCATATTTTGGTCAGAATTCCATCCGTCTGGCGTAGCAGATCCAATCAAACCCCAATCGGTTTTTTTCAGGGTGTAGGTAAGCGCGTTGATGTCGACATTAATTTTGTAGAAACCGGCATCGGTAATATTGATGTTATCGCCGCCTGAATCCAGTTTTCCATCAGCGCCGGTATCACCGTAATTTACATCCCAGCTTGGGCCGGTGGTAAATTTGAATTGAGTTGCGGCCGGGAAATAGAGGTAACCTTCAAATTTGCCGTCTGCGTTTGCAGAGGCCAGTACGGTTGTTGCATCGGAGGGTGTCCAGGCGGTGCTTTGATAGCTTCCGGGTACATAGAGCAGTGGATAGCTGGTATTACCGTCATTGGGAGCCACCACCGTGCTTCCGCCAATGGCTGGGAATTTTTCAACGAGTGCGCTTGTTACCCGGGTACCGCCCCATCCGCCGTCAAGGCCGAAATCGGCGGGCGACATGCTGCCGCCAACCTGGGCATGACACATAAAGGTAGTGCCGCCGTAGGTTTGGCCGTGCAAGCCGTCAAACAAAACCGGGAAAATGATACCTTGTGCTTTGTTGTTATCGGCCAAAAACAGATTCTGGTATTTTGGTTCCAATTGGTAGCCGGCATCAATGGTTTTTTTGCAGTAGGTAATACAATCGCTGTACAGTTCGCGGCCAACATAAACCTTTGCATTGAGGTACAATTTGGCCAAAAGCGTCCAGGCTGCTGCCTTGTCGGCACGGCCGTACTCATTTTGACGTGCATTTACCAAATCAGCATCAATGGCTTTACACTCGCTTTCTATGTACGAGAACAATTCGGAGGCGCTGGCCTGACGGGGGAAAAAAGAACCAACTACGTCATTTTCGGTAACAAAAGGCACACTGCGGAACAGGTCGAGGGCATGGAAATAGCTTAGGGCGCGCAAGAAACGCGCTTCTGCACGGAAATGGGTAATCTCGGCGCGCAAGGCTGCATCCACATTGCGGCTGTCGAGTTTTTCAGATGTGGTTTCCCGAATGAATTCGTTGCACAAAGAGATTTGGTAAAAAATCCGGTTGTACATGGCTGTAATGAATTCACTGTTGGCATCCCAGTCTTGCTGGTGAAAATCCTGGATGGTACCATCGTTCCAGGCAATAACGGCTTCTTCTGTAGGCAATTCCTGGGCTTTCCAGTACTGACGCAGGTAGGTAGAAAAGCCTTCGTCGATGCCAGAAATGTCGGGCAAGCCGGCAGGGCCCTGCTGGCCGCTGAGGGCTAGTCCGGCATACAATTTTGCCAAAACCTGTTTGTAGGCATTGGGATCTTCGTATACCGTGGCAGATGTGATGGTGTTTTTATCGAGCGGCACCGTATCAAGGTCTTTGAAACAAGACACAGCGAACATGGCAAAGCCCAACAAAAGCAACGCTGACAGTTTGAACGATTTGCGGTTCATATGTTAAGTAGTTTTTTTAGTTAGAAACTTGCATTTACACCAAACACAAAGGTTCTTGCGCGTGGATAAATGTTGTTGTCAATACCTCCGGAAACCTCTGGGTCGAGGCCTTTGTATTGGGTGATTTTAATTGGATTTTGAACCGTTGCATATACACGCAAACGATTGACTTTCTTCCAATTATTTACGCTGTACCCGAGCGTAATGTGGTCAACGCGCAAAAATGATGCGTTTTTCACAAAATAATCGCTGAAGTATTGCGGAACAGAAAAGTCGATGGATTCGGTTTTCGCCAACACGTTGTTGATGTACCCTGCGCTGTTGTACAAGCGGTTGTAATAAGCGCCTTCAGACAGAACGTTGTTGTACATGTAGTTGCCTACGTTGGCACGTCCTGCAAAGGAGAAATCCCAATGTCCGCGCGTGTAGCTGGAGTAAAAACCAAAATAAACGGGCGCATTGGAGCTTTTGTAGTGGTAACGGTCGGCAGGAGTAACCTGGCCATCGCCATTCCGATCTACATACAAACCTTCAATTGGGGTACCGTTTTTGTCATATACCTGTTCATACACATAAAAATTGTTGGTGCTGTATCCCACACTCTGAATCTGGATGGTATTGCCCACACCGCCGGAAATGCTGCCTGTGTAAACGCCGGGATAATTCGGATCGTCGGTTTTGGTCAATTTCGTGATTTCGTTGTGGTTGTAGGTTACGTTACCGCCAATTTCCCAGCTTGCTTCCGCTGTTTTGATGGCTTGTACATTCAAGGAAAATTCAACGCCTTTGTTGGTCAGGTTGCCCACATTGGTGTTGATGTAGTTGGTCAGGTTGGTACCGGCAGGAACAGGAATGTAGTTGAGCAAGTCGCGGGTATCGCGTTTGTACAGTTCCAGTGTACCATACACACGGTTTTTAAAGAAACCGTAATCAAATGCGGCATTCAAAGTAGTAGTTGTTTCCCACTTGATTTTGGCATCATATCCGCTCGGACGCAGGGTATTGATGTAGGTATTTCCAAATTCATACTGGGCTGTTGACTGACTTTGCAGGTAAACCGGCAAATAATTGTAGTAGTTGCCAATGTCTTGCTGACCCGTTTGGCCCCAGCTCGCACGCACTTTCAGTGCAGAGAAGTCGGCGTCATTGTTTTCAAGGATTTTGTAACCCAATGCTACAGAAGGGAATAAACCCCAACGGTAGTCAGGTCCGAAACGGGAAGATCCATCGCGGCGCACGGTAGCGGTGAGGAGGAAGCGATCGTTGAAGGTATAGTTCAAACGACCGAACAAAGACAGCAGGTAGTATTCAGCAGGCGTTTTGATTTCTTGCTGAAGAACAATGCTGCCATCGGCATTGGCGGAGCGGTTCAGGTTGTTGATGTAAAAATGCTGCCAGGAATAACCGCCCATTACGTCAATTTTGTGGTTTACACCCAATTTTTTAACATAATTCAGGTAAAATTCCAACAGTTCATTTTTTTTCTGTTGTTCGTAGTGCCGGTTCAAGCCTTTGTTGGTAAAGGCAAAAGCGGCATTGGCAGCCTGCTTCACGTCGCCCTTGCTGGTGGAGTAGTCATAAGCAAGGTTGAGGTTGGCGCGCAGGTCGCGCAAGAACCAAAAACGGTAATCGATGTTGGCATTGGCAATGTAACGGTTGGCGGTGCCTTCATCTTGCTGCTGTTCCAACAAAGCAACCGGATTGGCGGTTGCAATGGTGATTGGATTGCCGTTGGGTTGCTTCCAGGTGGTATAACCGCCAAATGCATCATTGCCAGCCGAACGTACCGATTGGGTTGGATCATAGGCTACAGCGGCTCCAATGGCGCCCCGGTTGGCAAAAAAGTTGTTGTCATGCACAAACTTGATTCCGGCATTTACCTGCAGGGTGTTTTTCAAAAATCCGGGGCTCAGGTTAATGGCGGTGGTCAGACGGTTCAGATCGTCGGTTTTCAAAATACCGGTACGTGTGGTGTAGCCGCCCGAAACCCGGTAAGGGATTCCGGCAACTGCGCCGGAAAGACCCAGGCTGTGGTCGGTACTAACCCCGGTTTGGTAAATTTCTTTTTGCCAGTCGGTGTTGCTGTTGCCCAGCAAAGCGCGCTGGGCCGAGCCTGCTTCGTAGCGCTTTTCAATTAAAGCACGGAAACCGGCGGCATCCAACACATCTACCTGGTTGATGGCATTGCTGAACGAAACCAGGCCGCTGTAATCAACCCGCAATTTTTTGCCGGAAGCGCCTTTTTTGGTTGTGATGATGATCACACCGTTGGAGGCACGTGACCCGTAAATGGCGGTTGCAGAAGCGTCCTTCAATACGGTAAAAGTTTCAATGTCGTTCGGATTTACGATGTTGAGCAAGTTTCTGCTACCGGCAGGTGAACCGTTGTCGATCGGAACGCCATCCACTACAATCAAGGGGTCGTTGCTGGCACTCAAGGAAGAACCGCCGCGAATCCGGATTGTACTGGCGCCGCCCGCTTCTGGAGAAGGCGTAACCTGTACACCGGCCACCTTACCTGCAACCAACTCCTGGGGCGACACAATCGCACCCTTGTTGAAACTGCGGTTGGAAACAGCAATGACCGAACCCGTCGCATCTTCCTTTTTTACCGTACCATAACCAATTACCAAAATCTCTTCGAGTGCTTTACCCGCACTCATCTTGATTTCAAAGGTGCTTTCAGAACCCAGCGGTATTTCTACATCGGTATAACCGGTGTAGGAAATCTTGAGCGTGGCTCCATCGGCAGGTACCTTTTTAATGGTGAAGGCTCCCGTAGCGTCGGTAAGCGCGCCTACGGTAGTCCCCTTCACAATTACACTTGCGCCAATCAGGCCTTCTCCCGATTCGGCATCTGTCACCTTTCCCGAAATCTGTCTTTGCGCGAAGACTGTGCTGCCGCTGCAAATAAACAGGAACGCGAAGGCAAACCATAATTTGCTTGTGAAATGCTTCATACTATAAAACTATGTTTGGTGAAATTCAGAAAAAAATCTGTTTAATTCCGTTATTTGGGCGCTTATAGGCATGCGCTATGCAATTGGCAAAGTAAATAAATTATGTGCATTGCCTGTACTTTTTTTCAGCATGATTGTTGTCATTTTTACACTAAGACAAAATCACTGGTTTTAATCTCTTGTTTTTCAAGACAATATTTCGTTGGCTTAAAGTATGAATTCCAATTTCTGTCTTAATTAACCTTAAATTACTGGATTTTTAAAGCAAAACAAAAAATGGCTTCGCTTGCGCAAAACCATTTTTTGTTCTGATAAAGATCGGGCCGTAATGGTAAACCAATCTTCGTTTATTTAACAATTTTTACACCCGCAGCCTCAAAAGACAATTCGCGCAGCGGCTCTTTGATTGCGTCAATTTCCTCCTTCGTTTTGCCTGCATCTTCGGCATAGTGCTTCAGGATGTTCACCGGGGTGGTTTCAATGTAGGCGTAACCATCTACAATCACCTGGTGGCCGGAAAGATCCTTGGGCATAAAAAAGGCATAATCCTTAAATGTTACCCGCATATCGGGTTTCCCTTCTGCTGTTAGGGTCATCCAACAACCTTTTTTCTGGCAAACGGCTTTAACCGTGCCCGAAACCTGGGCCGGCAAAGAGTCTACTCCCTGCATTTTTAACGTCAATTCCTCGTAGGTGATGGTGTGATCTGCCTGAAATGGTGCACCAAAGTTTTTGACATTATTTGTTTGGCTGAAAGCCGAAATGGCAAAGAGAAAAAATGCAATCGTGTGGCCAAAGAGAATCAAATTTTTTTTCATGTTTTAAAAAAATGCTAAAATGCTGGAAATCAGAATTTTGTTCTTATATTTGAAAATGCAAATCTACAAATTTTACAGAATCCAGATATGAATGGCACAATATTAGGGTAGTAAAATTGTTCTTGATTTGCTAATCCGTACCCCCGCTAACCCCTTTTGATCAGTCTGGGATGTCAGGCAGGCTTTCCATGCAGACAAACACTAAATCAACCGATTTCTGGCTTGTCGCCAACGACATTGCTTGTTAAGACCAACTTAATGTCAAAGCCCAAAGCCAATTTTTTGCCCAAAAAAATGTTTTATATTACAAAATTCAAGAACAAACACGATCTGAAAATTTAATCAATTCGAAACTGCTTGCACCCTTCTTACACACCACAACATTAACGTTTCTAAACCTGTCAACAATGAAGGGTATTAATCTGTTTTATCGCCTTTTTTTGCTGATCTGCCTGGTGGCATTCAGCAATTCTAATGCCAATGCGCAATGCATCAGTGGCAACTGCCAAAACGGAAGCGGCACTTATCGCTATTCTGCCAACTCCAAGTACACCGGCCAGTTTGTAAATGGCCTGCGCGAAGGGAAAGGAAAATTCACCTATCCCAATGGAAATGTGTATGAAGGCCAGTTTTCCCGCAATAAAATGATGGGAGAAGGAACCATGTACCATGCCAATGGCGATCGTTACGTGGGTTCCTGGTACAACGACCAGGCTCATGGAAAGGGCATTTACTACTTCAAAACCCGCGAAAGGTATGAAGGGGACTTCAAATACGGCGAATTTGAAGGATTCGGGGTCATGTACTACACCGATGGCGCCTATTTCACCGGCAATTGGAAAGGTAGCCGCAAACACGGAAATGGCGTGCTTACCAAAGCCGACGGACGTACCATCAGCGGCGTGTGGAATATGGGTAAATTGCAAGATCCTAACGCCGGACAAAATGTGGTAGATGCCGCCAAACCGACAAATTCTTCCAAACCCAACTCCAAACCACCGGTCGAAATCCCGGTCGCCAAACCGAAAAATAAACCCGATCTCAACGGATTGCGCGACTGCAGCACCAACTTCTGCCGCAGTGGAAATGGGTATTACACCTATCTGGATGGATCTACCTGGGTAGGCGAATTCAAAGAAGGAGAGCCCAACGGAAAAGGCACTTGCTACTATGCCAACGGCGACCGTTACGAAGGCGCCTGGCTCAACAATGCACCCTATGGAAAGGGTATTATGTACTTCGCAACCGGAAGGGTATATGGCGCTGAATGGGTAAATGGTGCCCCCGTAAAAGAACTCGATTCCCAGGAAGAAATTCCGGCCGATCCAGTACGTACCGAAAACAGCAAAAATGTAAAAATCTGGGCACTTGTGGTCGGGGTTGGAAGCTATACCGCCATGCCTACCCTCAAATATACCGACGACGACGCCAATATGCTTTACGCTTTCCTGAAAAGTCCGGAAGGGGGCGCATTGCCCGATAATCAGGTGGTTCTGTTGGTAGATGAAGATGCAACACGCCAAAATATCCTCAATACCATGCGCCAACTGTTTCTCCGTGCCGATGCCAATGATGTCGTGGTCCTCTATTTCAGCGGCCACGGGCTGGATGGCTGCTTCCTGCCGGTTGATTATGATGGCTATAACAACAAACTGCGCCACGAGGAAATCAAAAAAATCTTCCTCGAAAGTAAAGCCAAACATAAACTCTGTATCGCCGATGCCTGTCACAGCGGCTCCCTCAATTACAACAACGGTCTCGCAGCCAAAGGCCCTGCTCCGGTGCGCCTCGAGCGATACTTCCAGGCCTTTGAAGATGCAGAAGGCGGTATCGGTTTGATGATGTCTTCAACAGCCGATGAACTTTCTCTCGAAGATCAGGGTTTGCACCATGGCGTTTTTACCTATTTCGTGCTGCAAGGCCTGAAAGGTAAGGCCGATGTTAACAACGATTACCTCATCACCATCAAGGAACTGTATTCTTACGTGTACCATAAAGTGCGGGATTACACCGCAGGCGCGCAATCGCCTGTACTTACGGGAACTTACGACGATGCCATGCCTGTGGCCAACCGCCAATATTAACAGTTGCTAAAAACTGGGTGTGGCATGGATTGCGCGCTTTTTTATGCGGGCTTTAGCCTGGTTTGCATAACAAGCGCTCATTCAGACAGAAAACGGAGATATTGTTTGACCACAGTTTGGTTATTGAAGGAACATCCTTTCTGAAAATACGTAAGAAATAAGCCAAAATCATGCGACTTCAGCACTTTGCGGGGACGGATGATTTTGGCTTTTCTAGTTGAAATTGATAAAATCGGTTGGATCCATAGCCCGGCCTTTATACCACAACTCAAAGTGTAAATGCGGCCCTGAAGTGCTTTCTCCCGAATTCCCTATTAAAGCAATGGCTTCGCCTACCTTGACGGTTACTCCGGTGGGTTTCAACAATACCGAGTTGTGTTTGTACATGGTTACAACATTGTTGGGATGTTGTATCGCAATGCTGTAACCGGTTTCAACCGTATAACCCGAACTGATAACCACCCCATCCGCAGCGGCCTTAATGGCTGTGTTTTTGGGAGCCGCAACATCAATCCCGTAGTGATTTTTGCTTAAATCAAAGGAAGAGGTTACTTCTCCCGATACCGGGGGCATAAAAAATTGCTGGCTTAAAGGAATATCGCGAGGACCAATGGGACCAAGCGCTGCGCTTGTCTGCGCAGAAGGATCGCTCGTAAAGGTGCCTCGGGCAACCTCCGAACGCAATTGCTCGTCTTCCGGAATGCGCTCTACATCCTTGGGAAGGGTATCGGCCGGGTTTTCAGGTAAACCCTTTTTTTCGGCTGCACTTTTGCTCAAATCACCCAAATCGCCAACCAAAATTTTGCGAAAATTGCTGTAATACCGCTGCGATGACTCCACCTCTCTTTCCAACTTATACAATTTGGAGCTCAAAGCCGCTATTTCCCGATCGCGCGCATAATCGCCATATCCCGGTATATACCGCTTTAAGGGGGTCCATACAATGAGCATCGTAACCATTATGGCCGTTCCAACCACCAGCGAACTCAGGGCAATGTAAACACTCAATGGCGTTAATTTAACCGAACTGATCTCTTCAAAGGTTTCGTCGTTCATGATTACCAGGCGATACTTGTCGCGCAGTTTCTCCATAAAACTCCGATCGTCATCGCCATGACGCTGAAAGAACTGGATAAAGCGTTTGAAAAATGCGAAGTATTTTTGCACGGAATCTGTTTTATCAAAAAAACTACATGGGTAACCCAAGTGCAAAGTTGGGGCAAATTATTGGGCTTTTTTGTTAAAAACTGCCAAATTTTAACAGCACAAAAGGCAACCCTTTTGCATATTTCAACACCATGTACCAGCGGCGTCCCATAAAATTCCGGACGCTTCGCTTACACAGCCCAACGCTGCACCCACTATCTTGCTCTTCTTGGTATGAAAAATCTCTCGAAATTACTTTTGTTGCTGGTTTTATGCGCAGGCGCAGATGCCTGCGTAACCCAGAAAAAAAAAGGCGCTGAAACCAGCAAAGCAAAAAAAGGATATCATAACCTCACATCCAAATACAATTACTGGTTTAATGCAGATGAACTGTTCCGACTCACCGTCGATAAAATGAACCAAGGCTATCAAGATAATTACAATAAAATTCTT
>JAGWYI010000756.1 GCA_018969455.1 Bacteroidota bacterium
TTTTAATCGATGGAGCCTTACCCATGAAAAAAACCTCAGCTTTTTCGCCTACCCGCGTGTCCATGGCAGTTGCCGTGGTGTGCGTGGGTATCAGCATGCCTGCCGTTGCGCAAGTGGAAACTAAATTGACTGGACGTGTGCACTATGACGCACGTGTTATCAACAGTGATTTGTCCAAAATCACGGACCGTGACTCTGCCACCGCAGGTGATTCATTCGAATTGCGTCGTGCGCGCATTGGATTCACAGGCAACTACAACAAACAAATTCAATTTGAAGGCGTGGCCAATGCAGTAGGCAGTAGCACAAACATCATTGACACGGCATTTGTCAACTACGGCTACAACAAACAAGGACAAGTCAGGGTTGGCCGTTTCAAGCAACCGTTTTCTTTGGAAGAAAACACCAGCTCCAACAACATCGATTTTATGGAGCGCTCTTACGTCAACCAAATCATTCCAGGCAAAAAACTCGGCATCATGGTTCACGGCGCTAACGAAGCAGGATTCACCTACGGTGCTTCTGTTTACCAGCAGGACTTTAATGAGTTAACCAACCAAAGCCCGATTGGTTCGCAATATGCATTACGTTTGACCGGCAACTTGGCCAAATTAACCAAAATTGGCGACGAAAGCACCGTGGTTCACGTTGGCGTGGGCGCAGTCAAAGGAAAGTATGAGCAAACTGCATCAACAAGTGGTGATACATCTAAAGCAGCCGTATCTTCCACAAGATCTACTATCGTAAGCTTCAGAGACGAAAACAGAGGTTTGGCGAATGCTTACAGACTTCAAATTGGCGGTGATAACCTAAGCACAGCAGGTTACGGTGACACTGCCTCAGGTGTTGTCAATATTTCCCAAGCAATGAATGGTTTGGAATTGGCAGTGGCACAAGGACCGATTAAATTTCAGGCTGAAATGGCCAACTCTAAATATGATGCAAACACTGATCGTTGCACCTACGCTAATTCTTCATCTACATCATGCACCAGTCTTGGCACTGCCTCGGTAAATGCCACTGTAAAAACACAATATATTTCTTTCCTCTGGAACATTACCGGCGAAGATTTCGGCAAAAGTTATGCAAACGGCACATTTGGAGGTATCAAACCTACTTCAGAATTCATGAAGGATTATGGCGGTGTAGTAGGCAACGGTACCGGTGCTTGGCAATTGGGTTACAGATGGTCCAGTTACGATGCTGCTGTGGTTCAAGTTACTGGTACCAGCGGAATAGACAGATCAATATCAGATGGCACAGGCACACAATCGCGTTACCAAAATAGCCCGACGGCAACTACACAAACCATTGCTCTCAATTGGATTTTGAATTCCAATGCCAGGGTCATGTTTAACTACTCAACCACAAAATTTGGCAGCTCTGTGGAGTATCTTGATACAGGCACGGATGGATCCACCACAAAACGCGAAGACATCTTCTCTATTCGCACACAGTTCAATTTCTGATCCGATCCGAACCGCGAACAACACCTCCAAGGCGTTTTGAAAACCCACTGCGGCAACGCAGTGGGTTTTTTTGCTACTTTTACACTGAATAGCGCGCGGTAAATGATAATGATTCGTATTTAGTGTATCATCGGTTTTGTCTGGCTTCACTGTTGCCTGCGCCCAATGGCTCTCAAAGTGCCGTTGCCCAAGCGGACAGTCCAGCTCAACCCTTGTATG
>JAGWYI010000093.1 GCA_018969455.1 Bacteroidota bacterium
TGGAACATAGTGGTTTTTATTTTGATTTAAATTTATCCCACCAAAACTACGCCAATTATGGTATTTTGTATAAACCCGACAAACTTTTCCAGGAATTAATCAGTGCATTCGTTTTTGCATTTTTTTGGGAAAAAGCCCTTCCTGGTGTTTTTTACGGGATGCAACGATTTCGCCTTTTTTGTTTACCTTGGGTTTTAAGCTTTCTTGTGCGGGGCATCCGCTTTTTTTGCTGCAGGCCGATCCGATGAGGGCAACAGCCATGCAAAAAAGGAGCAAGCGCCATGTTTGATTTTTCATGTATTCAGGTTTGATTTAACGCAAATGAACAAAAAGAGATCGCAAATGATGGAGTGCAATACTGCAAGAAGCGGGTTGTGTCCTTGCCGGCACATGCGCCGAGCCAATCATGCAAGGTGAGGTATATAACGCCCGATCAATCCAGATTGATGTGATCTTTTCGATTTTTTGTGAAAACATTATCAATTTGTACTTCTCGTCGAATGAATACCTCTCCCCTTTCGAAGCGTCGATTTTGGATAAAAATTCCTTGCCATTTTTTGCCGCAGGCATTGTGCAGTCGGCATCCATCCAGCCACAACCTGCCGCCTGGTTCCACTAAAATATAGGCATTTTCGGGCAAAGAAACCCTGCAGGAGATATGTAGAATGCCGCCTTTGGCAACGGTGATGTTTCCTTCCAGATCGCGTGCGCCCATGAACGAAACCGAATCGCGAATAACCAAATCCATCGAGGGGTTGCGGGTGCACCAGGTAGGTTTGAGGCATTTGCGGGCGATATAACTTTCATTGGCAAAAGAAGCGTTTATTCGGGCAATTTGACAAGGTGTAAGGGCAATTTGGTAGGCGTTATAATCCATCATGTTGTTGGTTGCCTGGCTGCGGCAGGGTTCTTCCTCCGTATAAGCCCAGCATTTGTTCGGGTGATTTTGGGTATCCGGGCAGCCATCTTCCATCCAGGCGTGTTGAAGTCCGAAGATATGCCCAATTTCATGATTAATCAGGCCATCAAAAGAATGAGCCGATTCTTTGCTTTCATACAAACCAGCCAGTTTCAGTGCCGTTCCGAGCGCAATACCTTGTCCGTTGGCCCGGTAGCTTGGCGATTGAATGCTGTCATCCGGATGAACCATCAGAAAGATGTTGAGGATGCTGTCTTTTCCTACTGAATATTTGTCAATAACCTTCCGCGCGTAATTGTTGGCATTTTGCCCCTGGGAAATAAAATAATATAAATCATTGTCATAATGGAAATAGAATCCGTCATCCCCAGCTACCGGTTGCGGGCAAATTTGGTATTTATAGCCTTTGGGGAGGGCCAGTGTATTTTCGGGAGAGCGCCAATTGCGCACATTGGTATCAAGTTCGGCATTTGCGTAAGCGAGCAATTCCTTTAAAAATGTCCTTGCCTGACTCGGGTTAAAATTATGAGTACTATCTGCACTGTTCATCACCTGAAAATTGACCCTTACAATTTTGGGTGGCAGGTATTCGGGATGTTGCGGATTGGGCAGGTAGTTTTTCCAGTTGTTACAGCCTGCTACATCGGGTGGCATCACCATGTTGGCATGGGGCAGCGTGTTTTTGCCTGTTGTAGCAGGTGGAATGAACAAGCGTGTATGCACAGGGCTGCAGGCATACAGGAAAGCAGCGAACACGCACAGGATGGGCAATTTTTTTCCTGAAAATGGCATTTTTTTATGGTTGCGTTTTACCAAACGCATCTTCCCATGCCAAAATCCCGCCTTTTAAGTTCAAAACGTTGGTAAAACCGTTGGCTTGTAAAATGCTTTGTGCCATGCCCGAGCGTGCGCCCGAGCGGCAATGCAGCACAATTTCTTCATTTTTATGTTCTTCTAATTCCCAAATATGGGCAACCAAATCGTTGAGCGGCATCAATTTTGCGCCGATGTTAAACGCTTCATACTCCCAGGGTTCCCGAACATCAATGAATAGGAACTTTTCACCTTGCTGAAATTTAGCTTTCAATTCTTGTACCGTGATTTCCATGTGTTGCGATGGCTTGAATGAATAAAAAATTATCGTTGCTCTGTTGAAGTTGTGCACTCGGCGGGCTTTTCCTGGGTTATCCACAAATCAACCTGTTCTCCCACCCGCATTTGAATGTTAGGGTCGTATTTGGGGCTTTGTCTCCAAACGTAGGCATTTCCGGGATCATTTACCGAGCCGTTGGGGATTACGGTTCCCACATTCAGGCTGCTGGTTTGGATTAAAAATTTGGCGGCATCGAGGGTTTGGCAAACGCAATCGGGGATATTTACATTCAGCAGGACCTTGTCGCTGACAACAAAATCAACGGGAGTTCCCATTTCCACCTTAAAGCCATTCCGAATTTTATCGGTAATGGTATCGCCCTGATAAATTACGGCCACAATGGTGTTGGGTTCCAAAATCGGGTTGGCCACACGGGCAACGATCCGGGGCTTTAGGCCCATTAAACTCAATTTTCGGCTATACACCTCATAATCATCTCCGGAAGCCAGATCGGGCAACTTTAAAATGTCGGGATTGTTTTTTGCAATGGTAAAATACAGGGTACGGCCTTCTTTAACCCGGCTGTCGGCCTTTGGGTTTTGGGACAACACTTCGCCCGGCGCCTTTCCCAACACATATACCGAATCGCTAACTGCCACATCAAATCCCCGGGATCGGGCTTTTTTGGATGCCTCCCGGTATCCCATACCCACATAATTGGGCACCTGCACACTCTCGCCATGATTGGTATAACACCGAAGCCACCAAAAGGTAAGCAAAAGGATGAGGGAGAACAAGCCCATCATGCCCAGGCAGTTTTTTACCACAAAGGGTGTGGTAAAAAATGCATACAGTTCGAGCGCCCAACGGCGAAGTCTTTGCATCATGGACAGGTTGTTGTTTTATCTGTTCAAATTGGGTATTTATTTCTGCAAAAGTAGAACAGGAAATTGAAATTGGGCAGGTGTTTTTACAAAGGGTTCGCTTTCTTTGCGCCACTGACTTTTACCATTTAAAAGCAACCCTGGCAAATGTACGAAAATCCGAAACTGCTGCTCGATCCTTCAAAACCAATCGAACCTGGCCAATTCACCTGGCGCAGCCCCAGCAACCTGGCTATTGTTAAATATTGGGGCAAATACGACGTTCAATTGCCAAAGAATCCTTCCCTTAGCCTTACATTGGCAGCTTCATGCACGGATACCATGCTTGAATTTACACAGATAGAAAATACCAGTGGTCAAATTCAACTTGATTTTTTCTTTCATCAGGAAGAAAACGAGGCCTTCCGCGCTCGAACCCTCCGGTTTCTGGAGCAATTACGCCCCATATTTCCATTTTTACAACAATTACACCTCAGCATCCACAGCGGAAATTCTTTCCCGCATTCGGCGGGTATTGCGTCTTCGGCATCCAGCATGTCGGCCCTGGCCTTGTGTCTTTGCTCGCTGGAGGATGCACTTTTCGGCACCCTGAGCGATCCAAAGGCATTTGATCAAAAAGCCTCCTATCTGGCACGCCTCGGCAGCGGCAGCGCCTGTCGATCCATTTTTTCTCATGCCGCCATCTGGGGCCTTACCAACGCTGTTCCCGGCTCGTCTGACGAATACGCCGTTCCTTTTGGCGACGAGTTACACGATCAATTCAAGAACTTCCACGACGATATCTTAATTGTTTCCTCCGACGAAAAAGCGGTTTCCAGCAGTGTCGGCCATGCCTTAATGGATGGAAATCCTTTCGCAGAGCCTCGATATGCACAAGCCCGCGCACGCCTGACAACCTTAATAGATGCTATGAAATCGGGCGACCTCGAAACCTTTGGTAAAATTGCCGAAGATGAAGCGCTCGCCTTGCATGCCCTTATGATGTGCAGCAACCCTTCCTACATGCTGATGAAACCGGGTACTCTGGCCATTATTGAAAAAGTTCGGCAATACCGGGCCGATTCGGGAAATCCCGTGTATTTCAGCCTGGATGCAGGTCCCAACATCCATTTGCTGTATCCGGGCGACATCATTCACGAGGTGCGGGCTTTTATAGACGATCAACTGTTGGAACACTGTGAAAATCAGTATGTGCAACAGGATTGGGTTGGAGAGGGGCCCGAAGAAATGTAACCCGCAAAGAAGCCGTTTGCATTCGTTGTGTTATACCAGGATTCGCCGGATTTTGTGGATAAATCAGGATGGATTTCGATGGTTTATAATGATTTATAAAGATCGTTATGCACAAAATTTGGCGGCGTAAAGTATAAATGGATACCTTTGCATGAGAAATATCCATTCATGCAAAAGATGCATAAAATATTTGTTCTAAGCTGGCTATTCACCTTGCTGATCGCAACGGTGGGCATCAGTGTTGAACAAATATATTGCTATTGCATGGGCAATACCAAAATTGCCTTGTTTCCTGGCGAATCCGGATGTTGTAAACCACAAAAAACTTGCTGTAAAAAAAACCAAAAACACCGGAATTGTACCCACAAAACGGTTAAGGTACACCAGCTGAAAACAGAAGCGGTATCCACTCCGGTTGAGTTCAAATTTTTTTGCAGCCCCTTCCTGCTCCCCGAACCCCTTCCATCCTTAGCTGTTGGAACCGTTGATTGCCAGCATACAGCCTTGCACTTGCCCGATTTTGCCCTCCCACCACCAATTTCGGGCAGAATTCGCTGTATAAAACACCAGCAATTTCTTTGTTAGACAGTCTGATATCACAACGCAAGCTGCGCTCGAATGTTCCTTAACTGTGCACTCCCGGTGCACCCATTCTCGATGATATCATGCAAAAAAAATATACCCTGGGCATACTTATGCCCTTGTTGGTTCCCGCATTTTTGTACAGCCAATCTGTATTACATGGCCTGGTTTCCAATGAAAAAGAAGAATTACTCATAGGCGCTCACGTTTATTGGAAAGACACCCACGTCGGCGCCATTACCGACACCTCCGGTTATTTTGACATCCCGGCACGTCCAGACACGGCGATTTTATCGGTTCAGTATTTCAGTTACCCGCTTTTTGAGGCAAGTGTTTTCCCGGGTGAGAACAACCTATGGATCCTCATTCCAGGAAGTGTACAATTGCAAGCCGTTGAAATTGAGGAGCAACAGTTTGGCAACCGGGTATCTACCCTGGAAACCAGAAACCTGGAGCAAATTGACCACAAAGAACTGCGCAAAGCGCCTTGTTGCAATTTATCAGAAAGTTTTGAAACCAATGGTTCGGTAGATGTGCGCTATCCGGATGCCGTCACCGGAATCAGAGAAATTCAATTGCTGGGCCTTCGCGGAATTTATAGCCAGTTTTTGATTGAAAACCGACCCACCATGACCGGCATCGCCATTCCATTTGGGTTTGATTTCATACCCGGATCCTGGCTTAGAGGCATTGTGCTTGCCAAAGGCGCCAGCACAGTAAAAAATGGAAACATGGGCATTACCGGGCAAATTAACGCCGATTTGGTAAAGCCCGACAACGACAAACCCCTTTTTGTCAATGTTTTTTCTTCCACCGAAGGCCGCGGCGAATTGAACATTCATGTAAATAGAAAGAGGAATGCGCATTTTTCGCAAGGCCTGCTTATGCACGGAAGCCTGGTGCGCAACCGATGGGATCGCAACCGGGATAATTTTTACGATGCTCCTAATCGCCATCAAATCAATGCCTTATACCGGGCTATCTACGATGGCGCCCTGGGTTGCGCCCAATTCAATGTGCAAATGCTTGACGACCGACGCATAAGCGGTCAAATAGATTCCATTCCCGGAAGTGTATCCTTTTTTGGCGTCAATCAACACAATCAGCGCATTGAATCGTGGGCAAAATTCGGACTGGAAGGCATCGGTGGCAAAAGGTTCCGGGAAATAGGAAATATTGCCGGTTTCTCATGGCATCAAACAGAGGCGCTTTTCGGATCCACACGATATTGGGCCACCCAACGTTCGCTGTATCTGCAAAGCCTTTACCAAACCATTATAAACAATACCCAACATAAAATAGTGGTGGCTCCTTCCTTCCAATACGATAATATAAGTGAGCATATGCAAGAAAATGCTTATCATCGTATTGAAACCAGCACGGGAATCATGTCCGAGTATACTTACAGGCATCCATCCCTTCGAATAGAGGGAAGTGATTTTGTATGGGTTGCAGGCCTGCGTGCCGATTACAACAATCGTTTTGGGTGGCAACTTACGCCCCGCTTCAGTGCCAAATACAACTTGACAGAACATGCAGTGGTACGTATTTCGGGCGGATTGGGATACCGCTCACCCAATTTGATCGCTGAAAACCTGAGTTTACTTGCCAGCAATCGCTACTTGAATTTTGCCCCCGATCTGCGCAATGAGGCTGCCTGGAATTATGGACTCAATTACACCCATGATTTCAAAATACTGCACCGGAATGCCAGCATCAGTTTGGATGCCTTCCGAACCGATTTTATCCGACAAATTGTGGTTGATGTGGACGCCGACCCTACGGTAGTTTCTTTTTACAATTTGAAGGGAATTTCTTTGGCCAACAGCATCTTACTCGTGGCACAATGGAATGTAATACGCGGATTAGACCTAAAAATCGGGCTCAAATGGAATGATGTACGCACCACCTATGCCAATGGAATGCAACGCACGCCCCCCCTTGTGGCGCGTCAACGTGGTTTAATCACACTCGACTACACCACACCCCGAAAAAAATGGTCATTTAATGTGCGAACCCATGTAGTTGGGCGCCAAAGACTGCCCGATGTAGAAAAGATCCCGCATGAATATACCCATGGTTTGTTGACAGAAAGTCCTGTTTACTGGATCTGGAGTGGGCAAATTACAAGGCGCTGGGAAAAAATAGAATGGTATGCTGGCATGGAAAACATCAGCAACTACCAGCAGCATTTGGCGGTCGTGGCAGCGCGCGAGCCATGGAGCCCTTACTTCAATGGCAGCAGGATATGGGCGCCTATGATGGGTCAAATGTTGAATATGGGTGTTCGATACACGCCCCAAGGTTTGTAGCAAAAAAAGGCCGTCAGAAAACAGGTATCTGACGGCCTTCATTATCCTTATTTAAAGCCCAAAGATGCTTTTACCCAAATAACTGGCAGCATCGCCGAGTTCCTCCTCGATGCGCAACAATTGGTTGTATTTGGCAATCCGGTCGGAACGAGAAGCAGAACCGGTTTTAATTTGACCGGTATTGAGCGCCACAGCCAAGTCGGCGATGGTAGTATCTTCTGTTTCGCCAGAGCGGTGACTGATCACCGAGGTATACGCATGACGGGTGGCCAGGTTTACCGCTTCGATGGTTTCTGTTAATGAACCAATTTGATTCACCTTAATCAAGATAGAATTGGCCACTTTTTCGTCGATTCCTTTTTGAAGGCGTTCGGTATTGGTTACAAACAAATCATCACCAACAAGCTGAATGCGGTGGCCGAGCGTTTCAGTTTGCAATTTCCATCCTTCCCAATCATCTTCTGCCAAACCGTCTTCAATAGAATAAATTGGATAGCGATTGCACCAGTCTTTCCAGAATGCTACCATATCATTGCGGTTATAGCGATCTCCAGTCGACTTTTTGAAAACGTATTCTCCTTTTTCAGCATCATAAAATTCGGAAGCGGCTGCATCCATCGCAATTACCATGTCTTCCAATGGCCGATATCCGGCCGCTTCAATGGCGGTCATAACCATTTGAATGGCTTCTTCATTGTTTTTAATGCCCGGTGCAAAGCCACCTTCGTCGCCAACATTGGTTGCATACCCTTTGCTTTTCAATACCTTTTTCAAATTGTGGAACACTTCCACACCCATGCGCAAACCTTCACTGAACGACTCGGCGCCAACCGGCATGATCATAAATTCCTGAAAATCGATGCCATTATCGGCATGCGCACCGCCATTTAGAATATTCATCATGGGAACAGGCAAAATATGCGCGTTGACCCCGCCCAGATAACGATACAAAGGCTGACCGAGTTCTTCGGCCGCAGCGCGGGCAACAGCGAGGCTGACAGCCAGAATCGCATTAGCGCCAATTTTCCCCTTATTGCGTGTTCCATCCAATTCGATCATCAAACGATCAATGCGGATCTGATCTGTTACTTCAAGGCCAATCAAATCTGGGCGTAACAAGGTTTCAACATTTTTGACCGCATTGCGCACGCCTTTGCCCAAATAACGACCGGCATCTTCATCGCGCAATTCAACAGCTTCATGTACACCAGTGCTCGCCCCACTCGGCACGGCAGCACGGCCAATAAAACCGGTTTCAGTCCATACCTCAACCTCAACGGTAGGGTTGCCACGGCTGTCGAGAATTTCTCTCGCTAGTATTTCTCTAATTGTACTCATATGACACAACGTGAAAAGTGAACTGTGAAAGGTGAAATACCCCATTCCCGTTGGAGGGAAATGAGGATATGCGCAAAAGTAGCCAAATTCTACAAAGTGTATCGTGTACACAAATGCCTAACACAATCTTAATATTCCATTTTTGGTCGTTAACAGGCATTTTCAGATAATTATCTGCACCTTTCACCATTTTTTTTGAAAAAAAGTCCCTTTTTCAAAATTTATCTATTGCAAATAAAAACGAACCCATTATATTTGTAGCGAAAATTCGCTATTTATTATTCTTCAACCTCTATACGCATGGAAGCGACAGCAATAAAACCCAATGTGCTCAAAGGCGGCGCCTTTTTAATTCAAGACAGCACCCCCGATGCTATTTTTACACCGGAAGAGCTCAATGAGGAACAGGTAATGGTCAAGCAAATGACCCTCGATTTCATCAAAAACGAAATTGAGCCTGTTCGGAACCAGTTGGAAAAACAGGAGCCAGGTTTGTCTCCTGCTTTATTAAAAAAAATGGGCGATTTAGGCCTGCTCGGTGCACACATGCCGGCTGTTTATGGCGGAACCGAAATGGATACCAACACCAATACCGTAATTTCAGAAGTAATGGGGCCGGTTGGATCCTTTGTAGTTTCTTTTGCCGCCCATACCGGCATTGGCATGTTGCCCATCTTGTATTTTGGTACCGAAACCCAAAAAAGCAAATACCTTCCGGGGTTGATCAGTGGCGATTTAAAAGCGGCTTACTGCCTTACGGAACCAGGTTCGGGTTCCGATGCACTTGCAGCCAAAACGCTGGCTGTTTTGAACCCAGAAGGCACGCACTACCTCTTGAATGGGCAGAAAATGTGGATTTCCAACGCCGGGTTTGCCGACATTTTTATTGTTTTCGCCAAAATTGACGGTGAAAAATTTACCGGTTTTATTGTGGAAAAAGGGATTAAAGGCCTTACCCTGGGTGCAGAAGAAGACAAACTGGGCATTAAAGGCTCCTCTACGCGGCAGGTATTTTTTGAAAATGCGGCAGTTCCAGTAGAAAATGTGCTGGGTGAAATTGGGAAAGGGCACCTGATTGCTTTTAATGCACTGAACATCGGACGATACAAGCTGGGCATTATGTGCATTGGAGGTTGTAAAGAAACCCTCAACATGGCCATTCGTTATGCCAACGAACGTCATCAATTTGGCCAGCCAATTGGTTCTTTTGGCGCCATTCAACACAAACTCGCGGAAATGGCCATTCGTACCTTTGCAGCCGAGAGCGCAGCCTACCGCACCTCCCAATTGATGCAGGATAAAAAGGCTGCGTCTGAAGCAGAAGGGGACTCCTACGGCCAATCCATGCTCGAAGCCGCAGAAGAGTATGCCATTGAATGTTCCATCCTCAAAATCCTGGGTTCTGAGGTCACAGATTATTGTGTGGATGAAAACGTTCAAATTCACGGTGGCATTGGCTTTAGCGAAGAGTTTCCGGCCGCCCGCGCCTACCGCGACAGCAGGATCAACCGAATTTACGAGGGTACCAATGAAATCAATCGGATGTTGATGGTAGACCAATTGTTCAAACGGGCTTTGAAAGGTCAATTAGACATTGTTTCTCCGGCCTGGGCAGTACAAAAAGAGCTGGCAGGTATGCCGTCTTTCGAAAAACTGGAAGGACCATACGCAGAGGAAACCAAGGCGATCAGCGATTTCAAGAAAATCGCCCTCATGACCGCCGGCGCTGCAGCCAAGATGCAAATGGACGGTAAATTGAACTTGAAGGAGGAACAAGAAATCCTCATGAATTGTGCCGATATGCTGATTGATCTGTTCGCTGCAGAATCCATGCTTTTGCGGGTTCAAAAACTTCAAAACTTGCCCAAACCGCAGCCACAGGAAATATACGATGCCATGCTGCAAGTTTATTTTCACGAAACGACTGCCCGTTTCACCAAAAATGCAACCGATGCATTGGCTTCTTTTGCCGAAGGCGATTTGCTCAAAACCTTCCTCATGGGCTTGAAGCGATTTACAAAATATCCGCCGGTAAATGTAAAAGCCAAACGCCGCCAGATTGCCGAAGTGCTCCTGAAAGAAAATGCCTGGTGCTTTTAAACTGGGAAAGCGGATTCCTTGCATTGCTTTTTTTAAGCGTCAGTATTCGTCATTTCCTTGACATACAGCACGATTCATAACAGAAAAGGTCTTCTTTTACGTTCGATAATTTGAAAGGATACACATTTTTTTAAGATTTTGAAATCAAAAATGTGTAACCTT
>JAGWYI010000757.1 GCA_018969455.1 Bacteroidota bacterium
TGGAACTCGTTTGCCACAGGGTGTTTGATTTTGTACCTCATCCCTTTGAAGCATTGGATGCTTTGATTCAGTTGGGCTTCCATCGAATTCTCAGTTCCGGCCAGGCTCCAAACGCAGAATTGGGTATGCACATGTTAAAATCTTTGGTGGATGCGGCTGCCAAACGGATCCAAATTATGCCTGGCGCAGGGATATATGCCGGAAACCTGGCTCAAATTGCACAGGTTACCGGCGCTACGGATTTTCATATGACCGGGAAAATACAGGTTCGACTGCCGGGCGACAAAAATCACATTCCTGGTCTGGATGATGCTTACTGGGTAAGCGATGTGGAACGCATTCAGGCTGCATTGCAGGTGTTAAATGATTTGAAGCGATCGTCTCGAAGCTAAAAATGCCAATGGTCAAGACGTGGTTACAATCGCTTACCTGTAGCGATCCCGCCGATTGATTTCCGCTTCCAGCTTATTGCGCTTTTTTAAATAAGTTCCTCCAAACAGGACGACCGAAGAAAGGAGCAAAACGGTTCGGAAAAAACCACCGCCATGCGTGGCGGCATACACGGCTAAGCCAAGTAAAAGTGCCATCCCAAGGATTACCGGGATTTTTTGCACCTTCAATTTTTGTAATTCGGATTGTAACTCATCGATGGAGGCCTCGGAGTAGTCTTTTTTGTTTTGCATAATTGTTTGATTAACTGAGTTTAATGAATAAAAATTTTGGATTGTGTTTAAAAAGCACGCCACTTGTTTATTCTGTAAATTCAGTTGCCGATTTTGATCGAAAAAATCAAAAACACATTATATGATTTGCCAAAATCCTATAACCGGGCCCCGAATGCTGTTTTTCCAGTGGCGTTTGGAATAGATGTCCGCAAAAATGCAAGTTTCAATTACACAAGCGCTCAAAAAAAGTATAAACTGCCCAAATAGGCACATACCAAACCCACATTCCACCGCAAAAACCAGCGAACATCCAACCATTGATGCAATGAAATTCCTGCGTGTGCTCTCAGGTACCAGGCCAATCCAATTTTCTCTACCCAGTAAGCCAATACAGCCGACCATGCAAGCCCTGTCAATCCACCTGCCCACAAAAGCAAAAGGCCCAACAAGACTTTTGTTCCGAGTTCGAGCAAACCAATTCTGAATATAATTTTGGTAGCGCCTTTGGCCAACAAAATGGAATTGGGTAGCCACAGCCTACTGGATATCATGAGCAAATATACATTAAAAATAAAAGCGCTCTTTCCAAAATCGGGGTTAAAAACCAGTGGAAACAGGGGTTTGCTAAGAAAAACAAGTACAATGGTAAAAGGAAACAGGACGTTACCGAGCTTGCGTGTCATGGATTTCATATCCTGTAGTCCCCCGGTTTCGTCTTCCGCCAGGCGGGGAATCAAGGCCACCCCCAAAGCGCTCACCAGAGATTGAACCAAGGGAAATTCCCGGGCGCCATATCGAAACACTGCAAATACGGCTTCATCTTGGTACCACCAGTTGACCAGCCAGTGGTCGAACAACACCGTGATGTTTCCGACCAACAAATTGAGGATGAGCGGCGCAGAAAGAATCAAATAAGTGCGGGTCAAATCGGACCTGAATTTGAACAAACCATACTTCCAAACCGCTGAAAGGGTCCAGGCAAACTTCAGAATACCCAACAAAGCAAGGGTT
>JAGWYI010000094.1 GCA_018969455.1 Bacteroidota bacterium
TGATTTTGGTTGATAAAAACCGACATGTCCGGTCTTTCTGCAACGGTACGGATGCAGAAGATACCGATCGATTTATGCACGACATTGAAATTTTGTTGAAAGAACAATTTCCGACGGATGCAAAATAAAATACCATTGCTGCTTGCCCTTTTTTTGGGCTTGTTTGCCGAAGAGTCCTGTAACAGCAATCCGTATTCTTCAGGCGCACGCATATACAAGCAGGTGTGCGCCAATTGCCACCTCGACCATGGAGAAGGGCTGGCATCTTTGATCCCCCCCCTGGCAAATGCCGATTTTTTGAAAAAAAACCGAAATCGACTTCCCTGCATTGTGCGATACGGACTAAAGGATACCATCGTGGTAAACGGCGCCCGGTTTTCAGAACAAATGCAGGCATTACCCGGTTTGAATGAGGTACAAATCACCAATGTATTGAACTACATCGGTTCCAGTTGGGGGAATAATTTGCCGCCTTTTCAACTGGAAGAGGTACGTGCCGTGCTAAATACCTGCAATAGTTTGCCAACTGGTGACACAAAAACCAAGCAGTGATTGTACAATATGCAAAGGGTACCTACATTTGGGACGACTTTGTTAATCTGTTAGCATTCACTGCACACTGATGAAGAAATTTATGATGTTTTTAACCGCCGTAATGTCGGCGGTTTCCTTGTTTGCACAAGCACCAGTTAATGACGACTGTACTGGCGCAATTGATCTTGGAACTGCACCTGCCTGTCCGCCAACTGTTTTCAGCAATGTAGGCGCAACGGCCAGCAACATTGGTATGGAAAATGTGCCTGGCTGTTTCAGCGGTCCTGCGCTCCACGATGTTTGGTTTACCTTCACCTGCCCCGACACCCTGTTTGATTTTCGGTTGCGCCTCAACCGGGTTTTGCCCAACGGATTGCAGAATCTGGAACTGGCCGTTTATCGGGGTGATTGCATCACAGACGGGCTTGCAGAATATTTATGTAAAAAATCCAATCCCGGAGACAGTACACTTGTACTGGATATGGTGGGATTAACGCCAGGCGCCACTTATTTCATCCGAATTTCCGACTTTATTGCAAATGGTCAGGGCAGTCAAGGTAATTTCAATCTCTGTGTAGACAAAATTCCTCCCATCAATTACATTAATGAACAAGGTTCTACACTTTGCGATGGAGAATTATACGATACGGGCGGTCCCAATGGCGATTATGGTCCCAATGAAAACCACACTTTTGTCATTTGCCCTTCCGGAAATCCAGCCTGTATTTCACTCAACCTGGAGTACTACAACATTGAAGATCTGAGCTTTAATCCCGTTACCGGGCAACAAAAAATTGGAGATTTTTTGAATTTTTTCGATGGGAACACGGTTAATGCGCCCATCATTGCGCAGATTCACTCTGGCGATTTCCCCGAGATTAAACCGGGTGGCGGTGGTGGTGTTGCCTTACAATTGTTTGCAAGCAGCGGCTGTATTACGGTTCAATTTCTCTCCGATACCAGTGTCAATTTTGAAGGCTGGAAAGCAATCTGGCATTGCAGCAACGCTGCCTGCCCAAAGCCCGATTTGATTACCCTGGATACCAGTATTCTTACCTCCGACATTGTAGATGCTGTAAAAACACCTGCCACAACGGTCACCGTAACCAATGTGGATTGTCCGACTGGTGCATATGGCACTTTTAAATATCCCAGCGACCAAAATGACCTTGGTTTGCAAACCGGTTTGGTGTTAACCAGCGGACAGGCTTTGAATGTGCTTGGTCCAAATAATGTTACTGGTGGAATATTTTTTGATAATGATGGGCTGGGCGACCCCGATTTGGATTATTTATCAAATGACCCTAATCAGGAATCGAATGATGCCTGCGTTATAGAATTGGATGTATTTGCCGCAACGGATGAGTTGAGTTTTGAATATGTGTTTGGTTCGGAAGAATACCCGGAATTTGTAAACGACTTTAATGACATTTTCGCCTTTTTCGTTTCAGGGCCGGGCATCGTGGGAGATCCGAATCTGACCAACAATGCCAAGAATATTGCACTCATTCCAGGTACAAACAACCCGGTGGAGATCAATTCCGTCAATAATCTGCTCAATTGGGAATACTACCGAAGCAACGAATTAGGAGAAGCGTTACAGTATGACGGCCTTACTTCTGACAAACTGGGTATCAAAAAACCGCTTACAGCACGTACCAGTGTCATACCCTGTAATACCTACCATTTGAAATTGGCTGTTGCAGACCGTGGAGACTTCATCTATGACTCTGGCGTATTTGTTTCGGAAATTCAAGGAGGGACGCCCAATTTGAATGTTCAATTTGCAAGTGGTATTGATTATTTTATAGAAAGTTGCTCGGGGGTTGATGATCAACTCAAAATTTCCCTAAATCAACCAATTGACAAAACGCTTTCCTTTCAGGTAAGCATAGGAGGCACCGCAACCTTGGGTGTTGATTACCTCCTCAATATGCCCAATGTGGTTACTTTTGTACCAGGCAATACGCAATTGCTGTTCCCCATTGTCCCTATTGCCGATAACCTGAATGAAGGTACCGAAACGATTACCATCACTTTGTCTAACAATTTTGGGTGTGGAACGGTCATTTACAAAGTGCTTACCGTAGAATTGAAAGACGATGCAGAAGTGCAAGTTGTTGGAGGCGATACCCTGATTGTTTGTGCGGGCGCCACCTATCAATTGCTTGCAAAAGGCGCTGTCAATTTCGAGTGGGCGCCTGCCGACTCCGTTAGCAACCCATTTATCAGCAATCCAACCATCAAGCCCAAGGTCGATCAATGGCTGCAAGTTACCGGGACCATTGGCGCATGTAGCGATGTGGATTCGGTGTTTATCCACATTTCCGATCCGAAAATCAATGTCGTTGCGCTGGCAGATACCAATATTTGTGTAGGCGCTTCCGTGCCGCTGCAAGCAATCAACAACAACAATGGCCAAGGGATTAGCTGGACACCGAATGTCGGTTTGTCCTCCAACAGTGGAGAATTTGTTACAGCCAAACCAAGCCAAACCACTACATACACAGCTACCCTAACCAAGGAGGGTTGTTCAGTAAAAGATGCGGTGACCATCCAGGTGGATACACTGTTTTTCCCTGCTTTAAACTTTTTAGATACAACAGTTTGCCAAAATTATCCGGTAAAACTGGCAAATGACATTATGGGATCAACAAAGTATGTTTGGTCGCCCAATATCGGCTTGAGCAATAATCAGGTATCGGGTCCGATTGCTACCCCTAATGTTTCGAAATTGTATACCCTTACGGCCACCAGTGCCAACGGTTATTGCAGCCAAACCGCTACAGTTAACGTTAAAATTATTCCAGCCGATGTTGATATTGCCGGACCCGCATACCGCGAAATTTGTTTGGGCGATACCATTACCCTTACCGCCAATTCAGGTCCTTCCGGCTCTAATGTGATCTGGTCTCCCAATTATTACCTGACGCCGGCGATTGGCAAAACGGTAAAAGCTTTCCCCGATGAGTCTACAACCATTGTGGCTACCTACAACATCAACAATTGTGTGGTGTATGATTCTGTTCGCATTCGGGTAGACTCACTCCCCTATTCCAAGATCAGCCGGGTACCCGATAAAACCATTTATTGCCCGGGTGATACTGTGATCCTGGTATCCAAAACTTATGAACCTGCCAACTTCCCAGATATCGACTTGCACTGGCTGCCGGCAAATGGGCAATTGACCCCCGATTCGCTTTGGAATATGGTTATTAGTGCGGTAGTTACCGATACGTTTATCCGGGAAACTGTAAATCATGCATGTAGTATTAAAGATACGGCCATCGTTCCAGTAGAAATACCACCCATGTTTATGTTTACCGTAACGCCCCCCAGCATCTGCCCGGGCGAATCGGCTCAAATAAACCTGACCGTAACACCGCCAGGAATTCAAATTGAGTGGACTGCTGATCCTACCCTCTCCTGCACCGATTGCTTTAACCCGACCGCGAGCCCTGTGAATACCACTAGTTACCAGGTAAAAGCCAAAAACGTGGCATGTCCTGCTGGTTCAAGCGTCACGGTTCCTGTACGGCCTACAGCAATTATCGATCTGGCGCCTTCGCAAACAATCTGCTTTGGCAAATCCATTACCTTGAATGACGCGCCCGGACAAGCGGGTGTTACGTACTCCTGGACCGCGGATCCTCCCGGACAAGCTTTAGTGGGCGCACAACCTGTAGTAACACCAGGCGTAACTACTACCTATAGCCTGGTGGCCTCAGGAGCGCAATATTGTACCGCGCAGGCACAAACTGTGATCACGGTGGCGCCTCAAACATTCGTAAGTGCTTCATTTACACCCGATCATATTTGTCCGGGAGAAGCCGTTCAATTGAAAGTGGATGTGCTGCCTGCAGGTACCAGTGTGGCATGGGCAGGACCAAATCTTTCTTGCATCAATTGTTTGTCACCCAGTGCAACACCTTCCGATACCGCCATATACACGGTAACAACGCCCGGTAATGTATGTCCATCGGAATCAAGCATAACGGTTCCGGTTTGGCCTGTCCCCTTCGTGGATGTTGCCCCAACCGTGGCTATATGTTTGGGTGATTCCATTTTGCTGAACAATGCTCCAGCAGAAAACGGGGTTCTTTATGTTTGGACAGCAACACCCGGCGGCCTGGTTTCGAACAATGCCCAAATAAAGGTGGGTCCCAGCCAAAACACAACTTATGTGTTGAATGCATCCGGGGTAAATTATTGCAACCTTGAACGAACCGTGGCGCTTACCGTTGCCAATGCTGCGGTAAATGCCGGAAATGATGTGCAAATTTGTCCGGGATTGGCTACTACCCTTCAGGCTTCAGTAACGGGCACACAAGGCGGATCGTTTACCTGGTTGCCAGGAAATTTGTCAGGCAACAGTGTGACTGTAACGCCTGTTCAAGAAGGCACGTACACCGTATTGTACCAATATGGTCCCGGAAACACCTGTATTTCAACCGATTCAGTGAAAGTTAAATTGTCGGCGCCAGTTGAAATTTTAAGTTTGACAGGCAATCCACAAGAACCAGGACCGATTTGCATAGGTTCCAAGGTGAAATTGACTGCGCTTGTGAATCCGGCCAATGCCAAGTTGGTTTGGTCACAAAATGGAGCGAATGTAGATAGCTTGCTAAATCGCGACAGCGTTCTGATAGTAGCCTTGGGTGAAAGTGCCACCAGTTTCCGGGTAATTGCTTCCAATACAGCCGGTTGTGCCGATACGGCAAGCATTCGATACGATTTGAAACGCTGTTTTGAGATGCCCAATGTGTTTACTCCCAATGGCGATGAACTCAACAGTACCTTCGGACCACTCTTTTTTGGGGCCGATACCCGCGTTTTGGAATTTAAAATCTACGACCGTTGGGGAGAAAAGGTATATGAATGGACGCCCAACAAAACCCGTTGGGATGGCAAGATTGATGGTCAGGAGGCTGCGGTGGATGTGTATGTGTATTACATTCGCATCCAATATTCCAACGGTGAAGAGGCGCAGAAAAAAGGCCAGGTGACCTTGCTGCGGTAAATGAATTTTATACGACTGTGCATACAAAGAGCCCGGTTTCCTGCGTTAAGATCCTGCATTAAAACAGTTTCTGAGGAAACCGGGCTCTTTTATGCCCAGTTATTCAATCAATGCGTCCTTGTTTTATTAATTAACACCCGATATGCTCCGTTTTTTCATTTTATTGAGCCTGTTTATGGCTCCATTTTTCAGTTTTGCCGCCATTCCTTCCAAGGTTGTAACGGGATCTGTACTGTTGGATCAAAAAAATCCGCTCGACGCAAAAGCACTCCTTGCAGCCCTAAAAACCGATTGGAAAATACGCACAGATTCGGCCAGTCTGAAGGATAAAACCATTGTTTTTTCGGCGCCCGGGGCTACCATTATGATTGCTTACCTCGATTATCCCGCTGCCCCGGAGGAAATTCGGGCTGCCGCCAAAATTTCCTGGCTGTGGAACAATGCCGCCGCCGAAGCGGGCCGTCACCAGGCCCAGGTCGTGATATCGGTTATTTCGGCCAATGGGAAAATGGCAGAGGCTTATAAGTTATTTACGAAAGTTGCAGCTTGTGTGTTGGAACAGCGGGATGCATCAGGTGTGTTTATGAACAACCAATATCTCCTGATTTCCAAAGGGTTTTACACCGCAGCGGCACACAACATGCTTGCCAATCAAACCATTCCTTTGTACTGCTGGATTTACTTTGGTATTTTGCAAGACAAAGACAAGGCCGGTGCTTATACCTTTGGCCTGGAGGCATTTGGATGTCATGAGTTGGAAATTGCCAATTCTAAACACAGCTTGCAGGATGTACAGGCCGCCCTTTACGATGCAGCACTGTACATCATTCAAAACGATGTTGTGGTTACCAATGGGCAAACCTTGCCAGTTTCTAATCAGAACATGGTGATGCGCCTTTCCAAAGCTGTTTTCATTGACGGTGAAACCTGGAAAATAGAATTTTAAATTTCCGCAATGGAGTGAGTTGCTGTTGCGCACAAAATCAGATTTCCACGGGTGTCTATGGAGGTGGCGCCTGGAAAAACCTGCTTGAAAGTATGTTCAAAGTATCGCGTGGCTGCAACTTGGTCCTTGTGCTCGCCAAATAAGCGGTTGAACAAAAGCAAACCTTTGTCATTCAAACAGTTGGCGCAATCTTCTAAAAATGCACGGGTTTCGAACTGTGGCGGTGTAAGATCATCTTCAAAAATGTCTACCACAATTAAATCAAATTGGGAACTGCACGATTCCATAAAAATACCCGCATCGGCTGTAATTACCTGAACCGGGCTTTTCATCCGGGAAAATGTATATTTGTAGGCCAAATCGGCCACAATCTCATCCCATTCCACCGCAGTGTAAGCAGCGGCAACACCGTATTTTTTTTCCAGCATAAATGGCACACTGCCAAGCCCGAGACCAAGTATTAAAACTTCTTGAGGTGCGCGTTTCCCAATTTCCAGCACTTCAAAAGCCATGGAAAAATTCCGATACAGATCGTCCCAGGAATAAATCGCATTCCCGCTCAACAACTGTAATCGACCTCGATTCAGCAAAACCGACAATTCCGGATTCTGTTCAGATGCGGTCATTTCCAATACCATAGGATAGGCATACGAAAGCCACTTTTTCCACCAGGGGATATGCATTATTTGTTCTTTTTCTTTTTAAAAGGATCCCAGGTTTCGAGTTTCTTTTTGGCTTCTTCAACTGTTTTAGTGCCTTTGTCTCCAAGTATTTCGCCTGCTTTTTGTTCCACCTTTTCGGCGGCTTTATTCCCGGCTTCACTACCCAGCACTTTTCCAACCTGTTCTTTGGTTTCCTGGACGGCCTTTTCTTTTATTTTTTCTGCTTCCCGCGCAGCTACATTGCGCATGCTGTCAGCGGCTTTTTCCGCTGCCTGTCGGGCTTGCTCTTTGGCTTTTTCCATCTCCCGATTAGCAACTTTACCCAAGGAGTCTTTGGCCTGATTTAAAGCCGCTTGTCCGGCATCGCCTGCTTGCTCCTGAATACCTGCTTGCCCATCACTTCCCAATACTTTCATGCTAATTTTGGGGTTAAACAATTTGCCCAAAACATCAAACCGGACATTTATATATGCTCCCTGAGCAATATTTACGCCATATTTGGCGGCCTCCGCAGAAAGTGCGTTCAGCCCTGTATTCGCAGCGCCACCCAGCAGTTTTCGAGGGGCTTTGGTTAAAATCTGATAATTCATGTCGCCGCCAATGCCCGAACTGCCTCCAATTTGCATAGAAACTTCCTTCATTTGAACATTAAATGGCTTTACCGTCACCTTTCCATCTTTTATTTCAAACCAGTTTTTGGTATTAGCCAATTCCAAACGCTTCAGATAAGCCACATTCAACTTATTACCAATTTCATCCAGCGGTTTGAAATTCATCAAAACCGCATTGACCGTTTCCAAAAAACCCGCAGCAGAAAGCGTTGCAAAATCGGGCATCATATCTTTGGAAAGCAATCCACTCATAGACAGCGTGGTATTGAAAAAGCCATCCATTAATTGAGCAACCGGGGCCAAAGCTTTTACTGTTGCAAAATTCTTGTATGCATCTCTAAATCCAATTTTTTGAAGCGCCAGATCGATGTTGTAAGCAGGTTTACTTAAATCTCTGGTATCATACAGGCCATTCAGTGCAATTTGGCCGCCCAGGATGTTGGCTGTGCAATCTTTCAATTTGGCAGTTTGATCTTTTACTACAACTGCGCCACTCAAATTTTCGAGGATCATCGTGGTGTAATTGATTTTTGAAAACCGGGCATTCAGGGTCATGTCCATGGCCTCTGGAACAGGAATAACACCCGAGCTGGCTGGGCCTGCGGTGGCGCTCGCGGGCGCGCTCGTACCCGTACTCGAAGCGGTCATAAATGGATTTAAGTCGAAATAGCTGGAATTCAAATTAACAACACCTTCAAGTGTTTGATTGTCAAAGAGATAGTTCCATGCGTTTTTAATCTGCCCGTTGCCGTTCAAATCGCTGGCGCCCATTTTTAGCCCGAATTCCGATACATCCATGTTGTTGGGTTTGAAATGCCCTTTCATAAACAAATTGGATATATCGTAAACATCATATTTAAGCTTGGCAATTTGACCATCCACGGTAAAGTCCCATCGGTCAAAAACCTTATCTGTAGCGGCAGGCACGTCATTCGGCACTTTGCTGGGGGCGGTGCTGGTGCTGCTGGATTCGGGGGTTTCCATCCATTCATTGGCATCGAAATAAACCGATTGGAATTTCAAATTTCCCGTCATGGTTTTGTTGGTCGAGAAATAGGCCAGAATATTGTCGATGTTTCCTGATGCTTTTATGTCGGAGCGTCCGAGGCGTGCATCAAAATTGCTGATTTGCACAGCCTGGGGTGTCAGGTGGGTATTGAGCGCATTAATTTTGACCGCAGGGGTTCCAGTGGCGCGGTAGTTGACCTGTTCCAGTGAGAAATCGCCATTCATGTCGAGCTGGTCATATTGTTGTTTTTCAACCTGGCTCATGGCGGCATGCAGGCTCATATTGGCCCTCATGATTCCGGCAAACTCGGAAACTCCTTCCATAGGGAATGCTTTGTACAGTTCTCCCAGGTTCAAGGTTCCATTTAGTTTCATCCGCACATTGGGATCCGATTCAGGTGTTTTCAGGAAAAAATACCCATCTAGCGGGTTTGAACCTATTTTTAATCCAAATTTGGGTACCTCCACCAGCATGTCATTCAATCGGCTGGAAGGGCTTTTAATAGAGGCATCGACCTGGATGTTACTTACCCCAAGCGGCAGACTTGGGTATTTAAAATCGGCATTCTGTATTTTAAAGTTGAGGGTAAATGCCGGGTACGACTTATCGTTGTAAATGCCTTTTGCAAATCCGTTAAATTCGACCGATCCATTTGCCTGAACGCCATCAAAATCTTTGGTGTACGCCCCTGGAACGATCGAAAGCAGACTTTTAAAAGTATTGGAGGGCGTACCAAATCGAATATCCATATCAATATCTTCTTTGGGCATTGCCACCCAGCCATCGAGCATTACCTGTAAAGCATTTATTTTCAAGTCATTGTCTTTAAATTCAAAGCGCATTTTGTCCATGTCGGCCCCCAGTGTGGCTTTCCAGTCGGCTTGGGCCTTACTGAGGTATTGCATGCCTCCATAATTGACCGAGAGTTGTTCGGCATGGGTTTGCATCACCAAATCGTACACGGTAGCCGTGAGTTCTCCCGAACCCTTGTGGGTTAATCCATTGAGTTCCATCCGCATATCGAGGGTGCGATCGTCGTACAAAATATGGCCATTTTCGATGGCGTAATAATCCAGTTTGATGGGACTATCCGCGCTACTGCCTGAAGTGGAGCTTTGTGTGTCGGAGGGTTTGGTGATATCGTAATTGGCGCTGCCATCGGATAAAACGAAAACGTTGATGTCGGGTTCGAGCAAATAAAGCCTTTTAATGGTAATCTGTGGCCCGAAAATTGCCGACCATAGATCCAATGCCAGATCGAGTCTTTTGCATTGAATCAGTTTTACGCCTTCGAAATGCCCGCTTCCGGTAATTTGCAATTGCTCCAATCCGACCGTCAGTTTTGGGAAGTGTCGGAAAATGGAAACATTTACGTCCTGAAAATCCAGTTTGGCAGTCAGATTTTCGTTGGCAGCGATTTTTACCTGCTCAACAATTTGATTTTTAAAAATATATGGAAGGGTAAACAATGCAATCAGCAGCAGAAGCAGGAAAATGGCAAGGCCGAGAATTACTTTTTTCATGATGTTTTAAACTTTTGGCAGATTTTAGCGCCTCTTGAAACAGGATATTTAGAGCCTATTAAAATTTATATTTTCTATTAATATGATAAGGATTTTTTTGCCAGACTAGGCGCTTTTTGTCCCGAGTACTCGGGATAATGGGACTAATTACGGCGAAAAAAAGGAACGACGTATGGCAAAAAAAGACTGTCATATTAATGAATAATATAATTTTTAATAGGCTCT
>JAGWYI010000758.1 GCA_018969455.1 Bacteroidota bacterium
AAGAGGCTGAGATTTGCAAAAAATTGGTATTGCGGGCTATGTTTGGAATCATCAATGCTGCCCGCAATTCTGCCTAGTGGAACTGCAAAAGGACAAAAAAACGCGATCAGCGTGCTTCCTGATCGCGTTTTTTGCGTGTAATGCAAGGGCGGGTTTTATTCGTCTTCACCCAACAATTCCTTCTCAACCATTACCATTTTAATGTAATCGACAGATTCGGCTACGGTAGGTACAATGATTAAAATGGTTTCCAGCCGGCTAATCTCGATGAGTTTGAGCACCATGGGTTGCAAAGGGCCAGTTAAAATAAAGGCGCCTGTATCCTTCCAAAGTCGGTGACCTGTCAAAATGGCGCTCAATCCACTGGAGTCGACAAATTTGACATTTGATAAATCAAGGATCAAATTTCGCACACCTTCCTGATTTAGAAAGATCAAATCACTCTTCAAGCCTGGAGCGATGGTGGAATTGAGGTTTTCTTCATCCAGGGTCAGAAGAGCATAATCTGCCTGTTTATCGATTCTGTATTTCATAATAGCCTGGTTTTCAGCATTGACCCTTATGGGTCGAATGAAATGTTGCGAATTTAGGGGGCAAATGTAGCCAAAGATGCGGGCTTTTCTCAAAAAAAATTGCGTCATTTTCGGAAAAGTAATGATCTGTCAACTCGTCAGGCCCCCATACAGATGGCAAGGTTTTTTCCCTTGGTAAGTGGAATTGCCCTGGGTGAGCCTGAATGCAGCTAAACTTAAGGTAAAAAAAATTGTTAATGATGGGTCGATTGGGTTGCATTATACCTAAGAAATGGCCTAAACTTGTCGCTGATTGCATTTAAGTTTTTAAATTCGCTTTCTTTAAGCTCACCCCGGCAACGGGACTTTGAAAAAACATAGAATGAACAAAAAATTTTCTCCGGTAGTCAAACAAATAATCAACCAAAGCGGCCAGGAGGCACGCCGTTTAGGGCATGATTATATTGGCGCGGAACACCTCTTGCTGGGCATTATTTCAGAGCGGGATAGTTTGCCGGTGCGTGTATTGGATGCTTTGCTGGTAGATGTGCACGAATTAAAAAAACGTTTGGAGCGTGCCATTCCCCGATACAGTGCCTACCCGCCAGCTGAAAACCTGTTTATTGGTGAGTTCCAGGTCACCACACAGGTTCAACGCGTTTTGAAAGTGACTTTTTTGGAGGCGAAGATGATGAAGTGTGAGGAAATATACCCAGAGCACCTCATGCTTTCCTTACTCAAACATTCTGACACCACAGCCACACGGCTGTTAAACGAGTACGACGTGGATTACGAATCATTTAAAAAAGAATTAGAATATGTGCGCTCGGAACAAGACCTTGCGCACCCCAATTTGTTCAATCAAACGCCTTCTGAAGGCGCTGGTGAGTACGAAGAGGAGGAAGATCGCAGCGGATTCCGCTCCGGACAAAAAGGGCAAACCAAAAGCCGTACCCCTGTTTTGGACAATTTTGGCCGCGATATTACGAAATTGGCCGAAGAAAACAGGCTCGACCCCATTATTGGCCGGGAAACCGAAATTGAACGGGTCAGCCAAATTCTCAGCCGCCGGAAAAAGAACAACCCAATCCTGATTGGTGAACCGGGAGTAGGTAAAACGGCCATCGTAGAAGGCTTGGCTTTGCGTATCATGCA
>JAGWYI010000095.1 GCA_018969455.1 Bacteroidota bacterium
ACTGGGGTGCGGTGTGAAAGACTCCGCACCCTCATTTTAAAATTACGAATATGAATTGTAAAATCTTATTGATGCTGCTCTGCTGGCATTTTGGTTTATCAAGCGCTGTCGCACAGCAACCCGTTGCTCAATGGCTGTTTGATGAAAATTCAGGACTATTAACCACTGAAAAACAGAGCAATACTGGTTTTACAATTAAAAATGATTACCCTAAACAAGAAAGTGAACGAATCACAGGTGTTGCTGGCAACGCAATTCGACTAAATGGCTATGCAAGCTGGGTGGAAGGCACACTGCCTTTTAATTTCTCAGACAAACAAATTACGGTAACAGCATGGGTGGCGCCTGAAGTGAACCCGTTTAGCAGCGCCGCTATCTTTACCAATGTTTCAGGCAACACCGGCGTGTACCTCGGAATTGATAATTTCGGCCGTTTGGATATTGGAGCGACCATCAATGGATATTATAATCAAAAAATCGCTGCAACTAAAGTTCCCATTTGGCAATGGTCGCACCTTGCAATCACGGTAAACAGCAGCACAGGTGTTATGAAGGGCTACCTCAATGGTGTGCTCGTCGCAGAACAACAGGTACAAGCCGGTACCCTTAACTGGCAAAGTGTCAACAACATCAAAATTGGCAAACACTATAACAGCCCGCTAAATGGCATTTATGAAACAGGCCTTTTCTGCGGACTGATTGATGCTGTGAAAGTTTACAATGCAGAATTAAACGCAAATCAGCTGGAATCGATCGTAACCAGCGAAAAGCCCGCCATCGCGCCCGATATGCGTATCCCTGCCAGTCGATTTGAAGGCGATTTGCACCGACCAATCTTCCATGCTATTCCCGCTGCCAACTGGATGAATGAACCCCATGGATTGATTTATCACAAGGGCTTGTATCATATCTTTTATCAAAAAAACGGCAATGGACCCTATTGGGGACGCCTGAATTGGGGGCATCAAACCAGTCCTGATCTTATTCGATGGACAGAACAACCTGCTGTTCTTGCACCAGACGCAGGTATATACGACCGGGAAGGCTGCTGGTCGGGTTGTTCCATTCTGAAAGACGGCAATCCTTACATTATGTACACCGGTGTTGATGGCTCATCGGCACAAATGTGCCTCGCAAAAGCCAATTCAAATGTAAGCGCTTATCAAAAAGACAACAACAATCCAGTGGTATCCACCCCACCGGCTCCCTATACTTCCTACGATTTTCGGGATCCCTACCTGTGGTCAGAAAATGGAAATTTCTATATGACCATCGGTACCGGATTGGGTGGTAATGGAAACAGCGGTGGCGCAGTGCTTCTCTATAAATCAACCGATTTGATCAACTGGCAATACCTCCGAGTATTGTATAAAGGATTTCCACAAACCGATAATTCTGGAATCTTCTGGGAAGTGCCTATGTTTCTCCGCTTCGGAGACAAATACGTACTTACCGCTCAACCTGTTCCTCAATCAGGAGCTCCTGCACGGATTCTTTATTGGATCGGAAGTTTTGTAAATGAACAGTTTACCCCTGATAACACGGTACCCAAACTGCTCGAACCTGGCGATAACCTTCTGGGCGTAACCACGACCCGCGATCCGGAAGGAAACCTGATGGCAATCGGAATCATCCCCGATATCCTTCCAGATGTAGAACAACGTAAAAAAGGTTGGGCTAATCTAATGAGTTTGCCGCGTTTATGGTCGCTCTCTGCCGATGGTAAGACACTGCAACAAAAACCAATCCCCGCATTGACCAAATTACGCGGTACCCAATTGCACTTCGATAATATTCCAGTTGCGGCAGGGAAAAATAGTTTTTTGCCCAATGCAAGCGGACGCCATCTGGAAATTCATGCGGTCATAAACCCTGGCACCGCCTCCAGGGTAGGATTAATCCTGGCAAAATCCACCGACAATTCGGAACGTACCCGAATTTATTGGGAGGTACCGCTCAATATTTTGCAAATTGAACGCAGTAGCTCCAGCATTAATCTCAGTGCCCCCAAAGGAAATATAAGCACATTGTTCCCCCAAGATTCGTCACAAATGCTTGATTTGCAAATATTTCTGGACGGCTCTGTGCTCGAAGTGTTTATAAATCAAAAACAAGCGCTCTCTACCCGAATTTATCCGGAAAAACCGGAAAGCATAGGCCTCGACCTTTTTACGCAAGGCGGAACCGCCATTTTTAAAACCCTCGATATCTGGACTATGAAGTCCATGAACGATTCTACCCTCACTTCTGTCACAAGCCACTCCCCCATTCCCTTAAATGCCATTGAGCGCATCGCGCCAAACCCGAGCGCCAATGAATTTAACCTCACAATCAATGTACCCGAAAACCAAAACATCCAAATCCATATTTTCGATAATGCCGGTCAATTGAAATACAATCAGACTTTCGAGGATTTGCCTGCCGGAAAAAACACCTTGAAAATAACACAGAATCTGCCAACCGGATTGTATTATATTAAAACTACAGGCAATAAAGGACTTGATGGCTCCGGGACTTTGATCAAAAACTGAAGATTCAACAGCTGCGGTATTCGTAAAAAATCTTGACCCAATTTACCAGTTTTTTTAAAAACTGTCACCATGACTCGTAACCTCCTCCTGTTTTTTATACTTTCGCTCTGGGCTTGTAAAACCATATACATGAACTCAGGCAATCCACCAGAACCCTATCGCCCGCTGTTTCATTTCACGCCTCCTCAAATGTGGATGAACGACCCCAACGGCCTGGTCTATTACGAAGGCGAATACCACCTTTTTTATCAATATTACCCCGAAGCAACCGTGTGGGGGCCCATGCACTGGGGGCATGCCGTCAGTACCGATCTGGTGCACTGGCAACACCTGCCCATTGCCTTGTTTCCCGATTCACTCGGCTATATCTTTTCAGGTTCGGCGGTCATAGACTGGAACAACACAAGCAAACTGGGAAAATCCGGAAAACCGCCCATGGTGGCCATTTTTACCCACCACAACATGGATGGCGAAAAAGCGGGAACCCACGATTTTCAATTCCAGAGTCTGGCTTACAGCAACGACAAAGGCCGTACCTGGACCAAATATCCCGGCAACCCGGTTTTACCCAACACTGAAAAAATACGCGATTTCCGCGACCCGCATGTGCGCTGGGATGCCGATTCCAAACAATGGATACTGGTGCTGGCTGCCCAAAACCATGTGAAAATATACGGCTCCCCCGATTTGATCCACTGGAGCCACCTCAGCGATTTCGGCGAAAACCTGGGCGCGCACGGGGGCGTATGGGAATGCCCCGATTTGTTGCCCATGACCGTAGAAAACATTTACCCAGTAAGCTCCCCCAATGAAAAAAAATGGGTGCTGCTGCAAAGCCTGAATCCAGGCGGGCCCAATGGCGGCAGTGCCACACAATATTTTGTGGGCCGATTTGATGGTAAAAATTTCACCCTCGACCCCGATTTTGCCCCCTTGGCAGCCAACGGAAAGGCCATGTGGCTCGACTGGGGCAAAGACAACTACGCAGGCGTCACATGGGCCGATATACCCGCATCCGACGGACGCAACCTGTTTGTCGGCTGGATGTCGAACTGGGAATACGCCACCAAAGTGCCCACCAAAACCTGGCGCAGCGCCATGACCCTGCCCCGAAGCCTGCACCTGAAACGCTACCCGGAAGGCCTGCGCCTCACTTCTGAACCCATAAAAGAACTGGAAAAACTTCGAACCAAACCAACGGAACTAAATATGGCAGATTTCAATGGAATGGTCGATTTGAGCTCCACAATCGATGCATCCAGCATGGAATTGCAACTGGAAGTGGAAACCGGTTTGCCAGGCGAATTATCCATCGAATTATCCAACGACCTGGGCGAACGATACATTATTGGTTATAATGCAGCCCGAAATGTATTTTTCAGCGACCGAAGGCAGACTGGCAAGCACGATTTCTCCGAAACATTCGCCGCTAAAAGAACGGAAGCCCCGCGCCTGACATCAAACAAGCACCTAAGCCTGCACCTGTTTTTTGATGTCGCTTCCTGTGAACTTTTCGCCGACGGCGGCTTGACTGCAATAACAGAAATTTATTTCCCCACCCACAATTTTTCCAAAATAAAATTACAATCCAACCGCTCTTGTTCGGTCCAATTGAAAGGATATTCGCTGCAACGCGCCTCAAAATGAACGCTTCGCTAAGCCCCAAAAAGCAAACGAGCTTTTACCCATTTGCTTTTTGGGGAAAATGCTGTAATGGGTCTGATTGGTTACAAAATCGGACAGGATACTTTAGGCCGCCAGATTTTGCGCATAACGATCTTTATAAATCATTTTAAATCAGCAAAATCCATCCTGGTTTATCCACAAAATCCGGCGAATCCTGGTATATAAACGTTCGACCTTTGCGAGGTCGCAAGCGTTATTCCAAATTTTGAAATCAAAATTTGGAAAAATAATGTGTAGCTTCTCTAATTAAAGCTTGCATCCTTAAAAAAAGCAAGCAGCATAAAATTGTTTAAAATACAGGAAATCAAATATTTGCGTTTTTACCCATTTTTGGGTAAAAAAAACACGCAAACCTTCCGGATTTTTACTTGGGAGATTATAAATAGGACATTTATACCATTTAATGAAATTTGTTTTAACTACCATATAATGTCGTATACCTTACATTTATTCCAAACATTATATTTTAAATTTGCAAAAATTCTGCCTGTTCCATTTTTTTTTGAACAGTGGAAAAAAATTGCCGGAAAGCAGACCAGGACCCAATATTAAGTAGGTGTTAAATCGTGCGTTTAGCATTTCGGTGTATTAATTTGCTTCAATTCAAGTCTTTAAAATATTTTAAAATCTACCAAGCGAACGCCCCCATTTTTGTGGAAAACTGTTGGCGTATGTGAATAACTTGCATAGTTTTTCCACTTGTCCACATAACCGACCCTGGTTATCCACAGATAATGGGTATACGGAATGTTTCGAAATCGCATCCTATTGTATTCGGATGTAAGTTTGTGTTGCCTTATTGTGTGCCCAAAATTCGGCATTATAGTTGTCTTCAGGCCTCATCCAATCAAGCACGCCGCCCAGAGCCTATTCTAGAACCGACTTAATGATTCGTGCCCATGAATGATTTACCAAAAGACGCCGCTCAATCCGGGGCCGGAAGAAACCGAAATACGCGTCCGCAAAACAACTCCGACCAGTTGTCGAGTTATGTTTTTGGAAAGGTACAGCCACAAGCTGTTCCGCTGGAAGAAGCCGTTCTGGGTGCGCTTATGCTCGACCGGGAGGCGCTGCCAATTGTGATGGACATTCTGCGTCCGGATAGCTTTTATCTGGAATCCCATCAACTCATCTACCGCGCTGTCATCAAGCTTTTTGAACGCTCCAATCCGGTTGATCTGCTTACCGTTACGGAAGAACTGCGAAAAAGTGGAGAACTGGATAAAGTGGGAGGCGGGTATTATCTGGTCGAACTCACCAATCGGGTCGCTTCATCGGCCAATATTGAGTACCATGCCCGCATCATTGCGCAAAAACACATCCAACGCGAACTCATCGGCGTGAGTACCAAAACCATCAAAATGGCATATGAAGATACCACCGATGTGTTTGACCTGCTCGATGAAGCCGAAAAAGGCCTATTCGCCATTACTCAAAACAACCTGAGCAAAACCTTTGAAAGCATGGGGACCCTCTCCAGCAAGGTGCTCAAACAAATTGAAGAACTTTCTGAAAAGGTAGACGGCCTTACGGGTGTACCCACAGGCTTTACCGACCTCGACCGACTTACCTCCGGCTGGCAGCCCTCCGACCTGATTATCCTGGCTGCCCGACCAGGTATGGGTAAATGCCTCGCCAAAGGAACTAAAGTGCTGCTTTGTAATGGCCAATCTAAAAAAGTTGAAGAACTCCTTGTCGGTGAATTGCTTTTGGGCGATGACAGCACCCCGCGCAAAATCCTCAACCTGGCTACCGGAATCGAACCTATGTACCGAATCCGCCAAAGTAACGGCATCGATTATTGTGTGAATGAAAGCCACATCCTTTGCTTGCTCAACTCGAACAACGAAGTGGTGGAAATCAGCGTAAAAGCTTACCTCGAACTCCCCGAAGCAAGCCGCCAAAACCTCTTCGGATACAAAACTGCCATCGAACTGCCCGAAAAAAAACTCCCCTGCGATCCCTATCTGTATGGGATTTTCAGCGGCGGAAACTGGTTCGAATGCATTCACAACGAAAAAATACCCGTAAACCACCCGCCCCAAACACCTTCATCCGAAGATCTTTCGTTCCTCAATCCAGCCCAGGAACGCCAAACAGCTGCGCCCAATCCCAACGAGGACTTGTTTGCCCTACCCATCACCACCCCCTACGCCAGCAATAAAATCCCCGAGGTTTACCTGCTGAATACCCAAAAACACCGTCGCGCAATCCTGGCCGGCTGGATGGATGCCGCCGCCCAAATTCAAGACAATCAGGCAGAACTTATTTTGAAAAATGCTTGCATCTTGCCCCAAATCAAATGGTTGTGCGCTTCGCTCGGACTGGCCGTGCACGTACGCACCGAATACATCCCCAGCGATTTCTCTGGCTTCTCAAAATTGGCCTATCGCTTGCGGATTACCGGCGATTTTAAAGAAATTCCAACCAAAATAATCCAAATTCCGCCTTTTCATGGCACGCCAGCTCAAAATCTGTGCAGCACCATCTGTGTAACGCCCGAGGGCCCCGGCCGTTATTACGGTTTTGAACTCGATGGAAACGGCCGATTCCTGCTCGAAGACCTTACCGTAAGCCATAATACCTCGCTGATCCTTGCCATGGCGCTCAATGCCGCAAAGGATTTTAATAAAGGTGTTGCACTTTTTTCCCTCGAAATGGCCAATACGCAACTTGTATCAAGGCTTATTTCTATGGAAGCGGAAATTCCCGGCTCTAAAATGCGCAGCGGAAAACTCGAAGATTATGAATGGCAACAACTGCAAACAACCGTTGAAAAATTAAGCCAAATTCCGGTTTTTATCGACGATACGCCCGGTATCAATATTTTTGAACTGCGCGCCAAGTGCCGCCGCCTTAAAATGCAACATGATATTCAACTCATTATCATCGATTACCTGCAACTTATGACCGGCGCTTCCGAAAACAACCGGAACGCCAACCGCGAACAAGAAATTGCCGGCATCTCCCGTGCACTCAAGGGAATGGCCAAAGAACTCAATGTGCCCGTAATTGCACTCTCTCAATTGAGCCGGGCCGTGGAAGTGCGCGGAGGCGCCAAACGCCCGCAACTGAGCGACTTGCGGGAATCTGGATCTATCGAACAAGATGCGGATATCGTTGGGTTTATATATAGACCAGAGTACTACGGAATTCTGGAAGACGAAAGCGGTCAAAGTCTGAAAGGCATCGCTGAGGTGATCATCGCCAAACACCGCCACGGCGCACTCGATGCCGTAAAGTTGAAATTTACCGATACCTTCGCCAAATTCGGCAACCTCGATGACCCCGCTTTCAGTGGCTTGAACGACCCGCTTTCAGGGCCCTTCCAGCCTAGCGTGATTACCCGACAATCGCGCATGAACGACGAAGACATTCCGTTTTAAAACAGAAAAAGTTGAATGGGCTAAATCCCATTCAACTTTTTCAAAGAATATGCTTCAATACCCCTGCCAAATGGAAAGTACCTGATTTCGATGCGCAACCCCGCCTCTTTTTGTTACCGGGCATGGTATGTACACAAAAAACAAACGAAATTCAGCTTCTTAAAAACTTGCCTTTACAGCAGAGAAGAAACGTTAAAACCGTTTCTAATTTCCAGACTGGGAAAAACCGGGCAATAACCTTATAATGCGTGCATTTATACCAGAATTCGCCGGATTTTGTGGATAAATCAGGATGGATTTCGATGATTTATAATGGTTTATAAAGATCGTTATGCACAAAATCTGGCGGCATAAAGAATAACCACGCAAGTAGTTATTTATCAATCGGTTTCTTCTCAGCTTCACGCATGCCCTGGCGAATTTCATCCTCCACAGAGTTTTTCGCGTTGTTAAACTCGCGGATTCCGCGACCCAAACCACGCATCAACTCGGGAATTTTATTGCCGCCAAACATCAACAACACCACCAAAAAAATCAACATCAGCTCGGTTGTGCCGATGTTACCGAGGAACAATAAGGTAGAATTCATAAGATCGAATTTAAATGTTGAATGGAAACACCTCAAAAAAGGTGATGATGTACGCTCCGGTTCGACCGGAAAGTAAGCACAAAGTTACATCAATCTGAAGGGATTTTTTGCAGGCTTGCCAGAATTTAACCGAATCCCGACAATTTCGTGTGGAGAAATGCCAACAACGCGTTTTTTGAATGCAATACAAATTTGAAAACACAATTTAAACCCCGCGCCGCTTTCAATGTTTATAAAGATATGCAAATTCAATCTGTTATCGAGGCCTTGGAAGCCATAGCGCCTCCCTACCTACAAGAATCCTATGACAACGCAGGCCTGATTGTGGGCCGTCCAACGACGCCCTTGAAAGGTGTTTTGTTTTGTCTGGACTCCACCGAAGCCATTGTACAAGAAGCGCTTGACAAAGGGTGCAACCTTATTGTAGCGCATCATCCCATCGTTTTTAAAGGCTTGAAACGCTTTAATGAAAATAACTATGTAGAACGCACGGTGATGGCAGCCATAAAGGCCAATGTGGCCATCTATGCTATTCACACCAACCTCGACAATGTGCACGCCCGAGGGGTGAATGAAAAAATTGCCCAAAAGCTGGGCTTAATCGATACCCAACTGCTCGCTCCCAAAACCGGCTTTGAGGGCGCCGGCGCCGGACTGATCGGACGCCTGCCCACACCCATGGAAGAAAAACAATTTCTCCAATGGCTTAAAACGGCCCTCCTCGCGCAATGCGTTCGACATACCACCTTACGCCATAAACCCATCAGCCTGGTGGCCGTGTGCGGAGGCGCCGGCAGCTTTTTGCTCCCAAAAGCACTGGAAGCACAAGCCGACGCATTTGTCACCGCCGATTTCAAATATCATGAGTTTTTTGACGCCGAAAACCAACTTGTTATCGCCGATGTCGGACATTATGAAAGCGAACAGTTCACAATTGAACTTTTATACGAGCTAATTCACGAAAAATTCCCTACCTTTGCACTCCATTGCACGGATCTGAACACAAATCCGGTGCATTATCTTTTGTAAGTCAACAACTTACAACGTTTTTTGCCCAATTTCAACTTATTTAACCGAACCATACAAGAATGGCCGTAGACGCAACCATTGCTGAAAAACTGACAATGCTGTGGAACTTGCAGCAAATTGATTCTCAACTGGATGAGATTCAAATCCTCAAAGGCGAATTGCCCATGGAAGTTTCCGATCTGGAAGATGAGGTGGCTGGCCTCGACACCCGGATCAAAAAACTAAAAGCCAATCTGAAAGAAAGTGAGCAGGATGTTGCCCGCATGGTTACCTTGGCTAAGGATGCCGAGAACAACATCAAAAAATACCAAAAACAACTGGATGAGGTAAAAAACAACCGGGAATACGAAGCGCTCACCAAAGAAATTGAACTGGCCAAACTCGATATTCAATTGTCGGAAAAAAAGACCCGGGAAGCAAAAGCACTCTTAGACAGCAAAAAGGAAAGCCTGCTGGTCGCAGAAGCCAAATTCGAAACCAAGCAAAAAGAACTGGAAGCAAAAAAAATTGAGCTTCAAGGTATTATCGAAAAAACCGAAAAAGAAGAAACCCAACTGCGCAACCGCAGCGAAAAGGCTCGCACCGGAATCGAACAACGCCTGCTCAATGCCTACGATAAAACCCGACGTACCTACCGCAACGGCCTGGCCGTGGTTACCGTTGAACGAAATTCCTGCGGAGGATGCTTCAACCTCGTGCCTCCTCAAATTCAACTTGAAATCGGGATGCATAAAAAAATCATCGCCTGCGAACACTGCGGCCGCATTTTGGTCGATGCCTCCATCGCTCATCCCGAAAGCGTGGTAAGCGCAGCATAAGACTTACTGTTAATTTTTCATTAAAAGCCCTTTGAACCTGCACGTTTCAAAGGGCTTTTTGGCTTTAAAATCAAGACTTGACAAAAAAAACGTCAGAAAAAATGTTAATGCAGCTTGTAATTATTCCAGAACTTCGTTTCTTGCATTGTTTTTTTAATACAACTGTTTCATGATGCCTTTCGCCCCGTATCGGTCAAGTCTCCTCCTATTCGCTTTGGTCAGCTTTTGCGCGCTTCCTGACCTTTTCGCGCAAACCACCAAACTCACTGTTTACGACAGCCTTCCCCAACTGGAAGCCCGTATCAGCCAGTCCCCTGACGCCATTGTGGTTGTCAATTTTTGGGCTACCTGGTGCAAACCCTGCGTGGAAGAACTCCCCATTTTTGAAAAACTTCAAGAACAATACGCCGGTCAAAAC
>JAGWYI010000096.1 GCA_018969455.1 Bacteroidota bacterium
AATGCGCAAATAATCGTGTATTCGTTCATATCGATCGACCAAGGGTGGAAACGGGTTTTCATTCCCCATGCGGCGGCTTTTTGAACAAAGATAAGGTTTCCCGTTCGCTTTTTTTCAGGGATTTGGCCGTTTGGACATACGAGTGGTCAATCAGACTGCGGAGCAATCGGTCGTCGAGGCTGCCTTCAAAGTCGACCGTATTCCAGTGCTTTTTGTTCATGTGGTAGCCGGGTTGCACTTCCGGGTATTGTTCGCGCAATTCGAGGGCATAATCCGGGTCGGCCTTCAGGTTAACGGTAAAGCGTTCGCCATCGAGTGAAGCGATGGCGAATATTTTACCCAAAACCTTGAACACCAGGCTTTCCGGTCCGAAGGGGAATTCCTCTGTAACGCCTTCTTTTTCAAGGCAATAGTCTCTAAAAGATTCGATGTGCATCGGCTATTACCATTCTTGACACATGGGGTGCAGCATCAATTCGTCGATGAGTACGTGTTTGGGCGCTTGCAGAATATAGGAAACCGCATCGGCGATGTCGCGGGGTTGCAGGTAGCCGGAGCGGTGTTCCTGGCCGGGTTCGCCATCATGGAAATAGGTATCCACGAGTCCCGGATAAATCACGCTCACTTTAATTCCCAGGCTGCGCACTTCGCGGCGGAGGGCTTCGAAGAAGGCATGCTGGGCGTATTTGGAGGCGCAGTATAAGCTGCCGTTGGCAAAAGTGCGTTTGGAAACATCGGAGGCGATGCCCACGATGTGACCCGCCCCGGCTGCTTTCATGGAGGGCAGCACAGCTTTGGTAAGGAGGAAGGAGCCTTTAACATTTACATCCATCACCTGATCCCAGTCGTCGGTAGAGAATTGATCGGCGCTTTTAAAAATGCCTACTCCGGCATTGTTGATGAGGCAATTGACGCGGCCGAAGTCTTTAATGACCTGATCTACCGTGCTTTGTACCTGTTCGGGTTGCGTGATATCGATGGCAAAAGATTGCGCTTTGCCCCCGGCTTCATCGATTTCGAATTCGAGTTCACTGATTTCTTCGGCGTTGCGCGCGATCAAAACGACGAAATGGTTTTCGTGGGAGAGGCGGGTGGCGACAGCCCGGCCGATGCCACGGGACGCGCCGCTGATGAGGGTGACAAGTTTATCCATAAAATACGGAGTCCTGGTTAAAAATTGGTTTAAAACAAACCGTGCAATTCGCCCTGCACCATTTCGAGCACGCGTGCAGAAGCTTCTTTGTCGTATTGAAAATCAAAATTATCCACATTGATGATCAGCAATCGGCCTTCCCGGTAGCTATTGATCCAGTTTTCGTAGCGCTCGTTGAGGTGTTTGAGGTAGTCGATGCTGATGCTGCCCTCGTAATCGCGGCCCCGCATCTGGATGTGTTCCACGAGGGTGGGGATGGAGGCGCGCAGGTAAATCAGCAGGTCGGGCGCTTTGATCTGGGAAATGATGGATTGAAACAGGGTGGTGTAATTTTCAAAATCGCGGCGTTCCATCAAACCCATGTCGGCCAGGTTGGGCGCAAAGATATAGGCATCTTCGTAAATCGTGCGGTCTTGAATCACGGTGCGTTGGCCCTGCTGGATGCGCACCACCTGCTGGTACCGGCTTGAAAGGAAAAACACCTGCAGGTTGAAAGACCAGCGTTTCATATCCAGGTAAAAATCGGACAAATAGGGATTGTTTTCGGTGTCTTCGTAATGCACATCCCAGTGGAAGTGGCGGGCGAGCAATTCGCAGAGGGTGGTTTTTCCGGCGCCGATGTTTCCGGCGATGGCAACGTGCTTGATGATGGATTTGTCGGAAGGCAATCCTGAGTTGATCATATAAGTTTTGGGTAAATCAGCATTTGAGACCGTTTGATCTGTGTCCCGGCACGAAGGTAGCAGATCGTTTTGTTTGCCATTGGCTAAATGTTTGCTTTTTTATCCACAATCAGAAAACGTTTAACGAATGCCAGGCCCTGTTGAACGGGGAATATGCGGCAAACTTCGATCCTTTTTTCAGGATGCAAAAAAATGTATTTATTTCGGCCATCGAAATTTAATTGCTGGACTATGCTGATTTCCATTCAAAACCTGAATAAAACGTACATCATGGGCGCCGAAAAGGTTGAAGCGCTTAAAAATGTTTCCCTGAATATTGAAAAAAACGAATATGTAGCCCTGATGGGTCCTTCAGGCAGCGGAAAATCAACGCTGATGAACCTCCTGGGTTGTCTGGATTCTCCCACGCGCGGGGAATACTGGCTCAACGGCATTGAAGTGAGCACCATGGACGACAGCGAACTGGCCGAGGTGCGCAACAAGCAGATCGGATTTGTATTTCAAACCTTCAATTTGATGCCGCGTTTGAGCGCGCTGGAGAATGTAGCCTTGCCGCTGGTTTATGCCGGTGTTGCCCGACAAGACCGGCTCGACCGGGCGCGTCAGGTTCTCGAGTCGGTTGGATTGGGCGATCGGGTGATGCACAAGCCCAATGAATTGTCGGGCGGTCAGCGGCAGCGTGTGGCGGTGGCACGGGCATTGGTCAACAATCCGGCCATCATTCTGGCCGACGAACCCACGGGTAACCTCGATACCAAAACTTCGCTGGAAATCATGGCCCTGTTTGAAACCATCCACCAACTGGGCAATACGGTGATTCTGGTGACGCACGAGCCCGACATTGCCCAACATGCCAACCGGATCGTGCGCATGCGCGACGGACTTGTAGAATCGGATGAAATGAACGAAAACGTGATTCGAACGGGTGTCGAACGCGCCACAGAAGCCGAATAATTCAAGCACCGGGCATTTGTATACAAGCAGGCGGGATTTGTTTAATGGGGTGTAGCAGCGCTGTGCCGACTTTTGTGCCATCATTAAACATAAAAAAATCATGAAAAAAGTCATTCTGATTACCGGCGCAAGCTCCGGAATGGGCAAAGAAGCCGCCAAATTGCTCATTCAACATGGTCATGCAGTGTATGCAGTAGCCCGACGCCTGGACCAAATGCAGGACCTGGCCGAATTGGGCGGATTTCCCCTTCAAATGGACGTTACCCTCGAGGCCGACATCGATCGGGTATTGGAAACGATTCTTCAAAAAGAAGGCAAAATTGATGTCCTTTGGAACAATGCCGGTTACGGTTTGTATGGCGCTGTGGAAGATATTCCCGTAGCGGAAGCACGCAAGCAATTCGAAGTCAACATGTTCGGTCTGGCAGCCATCACCCAAAAGGTATTGCCGCACATGCGCAAGGCCAATGCAGGACTGATTCTCAATACTTCTTCCATGGGTGGTAAAATTTACACCCCCATGGGCGCCTGGTATCACGCTACCAAACACGCACTCGAAGGCTGGAGCGATTGCCTGCGCCTCGAACTGAAAGCCTTCAACATCAACGTGGTATTGTTGGAGCCCGGCATCATTGAAACCGAATTCGGAAGTGTCATGCTCGACAACATCCGCAAATTTTCCGGAAACGGCGCTTACAAAGGCCTGGTAGCACGTTTGATTGCCGCTACCGAAAAAATGTACGCCCAGGGTGGCACAAAGCCGGCAGTAATTGCCCGTACCGTAGCCCGAATCGTAAATGCCTCAAACCCCAAAACCCGCTACCGGGTAGGCAAATTGGCCAAACCCATGGTGTGGATGCGCATCCATTTGGGCGACCGCCTGTTCGACCGCATCGTGATGAGTCAAGTGTAAAATGCCATGAGTCAAATCCTTCATATTGAAACGATTACAGAAATGTCTGGCATGCTCCGGCTACCCAGGGTGAAACATCCCCTGGTAGCCGTGGTGGATTTTACCCAACATGACGAACAATTTGTGGAGGGGCTGAAAGTTACGCTGGGATTTTATGCCGTAATGTTTAAAAATTATTGCGCCAACAAGGTCAAATACGGTCAGCAATCCTATGATTTTCAGGAAGCCAACCTGCTTTGCGTGGCGCCCCGGCAGTGCATCAGTTTCGATGAGCCCGTCGCACGCCAGGCCGACGCATTCGGTTGGGGCATTTTTTTTCACCCGGACCTGATCAGGGGGGCTGCCCTGGGCAAACAAATGCGCGCGTATTCGTTTTTTTCATACGAAACCAAGGAAGCCCTGCACTTGTCTGACAAGGAAAAAGACATTTTGCTCGATTGTTTTAAAAAAATCGAAGAAGAACTGGATGAACGCATCGACAAACACAGCCAGGCCATCCTGATATCAAACATCGAGTTGCTGCTGAATCACTGTCTGCGCTTTTACGACCGGCAGTTCATTACCCGTAAAAATGCCAACAAAGATGTGCTCAGCCAGGTGGAATCCATCCTGACGCAATACTTTTCATCTGACCAGCTCGACGAAAAAGGACTGCCCACGGTCAAATTTCTGGCAGAACAGTTGCACCTTTCACCCGATTACCTGAGCGACCTGCTCAAGCGGGAAACCGGAATGCATGCCCAGGACCGCATCCATTTTCATTTGATCGAGGAGGCCAAATTGCGTCTTTTGGGCAGCGACCTGACGGTAAGCGAACTGGCCTACAGTTTGGGCTTTGAATATCCGCAGTATTTTTCCCGCCTGTTCAAAACCAAAACAGGCCTGACGCCCCTCGCTTTTCGAAACCAGGGGCAGGCATGAGCAGTTCCGATCGATTATTCTATGTTGTTTTCCGTCTAAATCACGGCCGTGGCCATTTTAAGCCCAAAATAATTTGCCAAACCAGCATTCCTGCCAATCTTTATTGTAAATTGCAGTAAGGAGCATGTATCTTTGTACCCGATGCCGCGGCATTTGAAGAACGATTTCAGATAAATAGCAAAAACGGGTATGTCTAAAAACTTGAGCGCCCTGTCGGGGCGAAAAGGACTGGAGGAAAATTTGTTCGAGCAAATGGGCCGAAAGGCTGCCGGACAAGGCATGTTGGACCCAGGGGACATGGAAAAATTGGCCCGGGAATACTTGATGGGCGATGCCAACCTTTTTGGCGCTGCCAGTTTTTATGATTTTACCCGCGAAGAAAACAAGGGCAAACAGGTTTACGTATGCAACGGAAGCGCCTGTCTGGCAGCCGGCACGCAGGATGCCGTACACCATGCGCTTGAAAAGCATTTTCCGGCCGATGCCATCGGGACCATGTGCTGCCTGGGTCGATGCCACGAAAACAGCGCCTTTTTTTACAAGGATCGCAATTACTCCGGGAAAGCGCTTGCGCACCTGGACGAAATTGTTTCGGGAAAAAATTACGCCGTCGATCAATACCACGTGGGCCTGCATGGTCCTGCTGTTCTGACCCGCGCTTTTGGTGGTTGGGAGGCCGCCTGCCGCTTTGTAGCATCCTGTTTGCGGGAAAAACCGGAAGATCTGTTGTCCGAATTAAAGGCCTCGGGCCTGCGCGGGCGCGGGGGCGCGGGATTTCCCACCGGCATCAAACTGGAATCCTGTCGGAACAGTCCGGGTAAAATGAAATTTGTGGTGTGCAACGGCGACGAAGGCGACCCGGCCGCATTCAGCGACCGCTATTTGCTCGAACAAAGGCCCGAGTTTTTGCTGCTGGGCATGCTGCTGGCCGGATACATGATCGGCGGCAACTGGGGTGTGGTGTATGTGCGCGGCGAATATCCCGAGGTATTTCCCATTTTGGAGCAAAAAATACAGGAAATGCAGTCGGCCGGACTCCTCGGAACCAACATCCTCGATTCCGGTTTTGATTTTCATTTTAAAGTCATTCGCGCGCAAGGCGCGTACATATGCGGGGAAGAAACGGCGCTGCTCAATTCCATCGAAGGGCAACGCCCGGAGGTGCGCACCCGGCCGCCTTTCCCATCGGTGCAGGGCTTGTTCAACCAGCCCACCATTGTCAACAACGTGGAATCGCTGGCCAGCATCCCCTGGATCCTCGAAAACGGCGGCGCCACTTATGCCGCCATCGGACCTTCCAATTCAACCGGCACGAAATTGCTTTCGCTCGACAGTTTTTTCAATCGGCCCGGCATTTATGAGGTGGAAAAAGGCACGCCCTTGCGCTTCGTCCTCGAGGAGCTCGGACAAGGTTTCCGCGCGCCCGTGAAAGCCCTGCACATCGGCGGGCCGCTGGGCGGCCTGGTGCCCATGCACAAAGTGGACGAACTGCGCATTGATTACGACAACTTTGCCAAAAACGGATTCTTGTTGGGCCACGGGTCTGTTTTATGCATCCCTGCAAACTTTTCTTTGGTTGAATACGTGCAGCATTTGTTTCAGTTTACGGCGCATGAGAGTTGCGGAAAGTGTTTCCCTTGCCGCCTGGGTTCTACCCGCGGCTCGGAGTTGCTCGACCGTGCGCTGCATTCCGATTATAAAATTGACCCGGTGTTGTTTCGGGATCTGCTGGATACCATGCAGAGCGGTTCGCTTTGCGCTTTGGGTGGCGGACTTCCATTGCCTGTCAAAAACGCCCTGCAATATTTCCCCGAAGAATTTGAACCCTATTTTGCCCAAAATCCTGTCCAAATTGCATCTTAAACTGTCCTGACCCATGAGCATTTCCGTCAGCAAATTCGCTTATGTCGACAATGTACCCCACGACATCATCCCCGGGGAAACCATCCTTGCTTTTTTAAGAAGGGTAAATGGCAAAAACGCAGTTCCCACGCTTTGCGACGCACCCAATCTGGAACCACACGGCGCCTGCCGGGTGTGCAGCGTGGACGTGGCCCTCAAGCCTGGCGGTCCGACCAAAACACAGGCATCCTGCCACACGCCGGTGATGCCCGATTCCTATATTTACCCCAATTCGCCCGCCATCCAGCGCCTGCGGAAAAACATTGTGGAACTGGTGCTTACCGATCATCCGCTGGATTGCCTTACCTGCGAGGTGAACAACAATTGCGAATTGCAAACCGTGGCCGCACAAGTAGGCGTGCGGAAGGTGCGCTATCCGGAAGGCAAAAACCACCTCGACCGGCAAAAAGACTTGAGTCACCCTTATATGACCATGGATTTGTCGAAATGCATCAATTGTGCGCGTTGCGTGCGCGCCTGCGACGAGGTGCAAGGCCAGTTTGTGCTCAGCATGGCCGGCCGCGGTTTCGACAGCCACATCATCAAAGGACTTGATACCACATTTGAACAATCGGATTGCGTGAGCTGCGGCGCCTGCGCCCAGGCTTGTCCGACTTCCGCCATTTCAGATGTGTTTGAGTCCAAATCGGTGCAATTTGACACCAAAACCCGCACGGTTTGCACCTATTGCGGGGTGGGCTGCAATTTGGAAGTCGCGGTATCGGGCGGAGAAATCAAATCCATTCAGGCGCCCTACGAGGCAGCGGCCAATGGCGGACACACCTGCCTCAAAGGCCGATACGCCTTTTCCTTTTACAACCATGCCGACCGCATCCGCACGCCGCTCATCAAGCGCAATGGGGTGTTCGAACCGGCAAGCTGGGAGGAAGCCTACGATTTTATTGCAGCGAAACTGTTGAAAATCAAGGCAGAAAACGGTCCGGATTACATTGCCGGCATTTCTTCGGCGCGCTGCACCAACGAGGAAAACTATTTGATGCAAAAATTCATCCGCGCGGTGGTTGGCACCAACAACATCGACAGTTGCGCGCGGGTATGCCATTCGCCCACGGCTTTGGGCATGCAGCGCAGCTTCGGCACTGGCGCTGCAACCAACTCGATCATTGATTTGCAATACACCGATTGCATCCTGGTGATTGGCGCCAACCCCAATGCGGCGCACCCCGTTACCGGCGCTAAAATCAAGCAGCAGGCGATGAAAGGCAAAACCCTCATTGTCATCGATCCGCGCAAGACTGAAATGGCCAAATACGCCAATTTCCACCTGCAATTGCGGCCGGGCACCAATGTGGCCGTTTTGAACATGATGCTGTATTACATCATGCAAGAAGGACTTGAAAACCAGGAATTTATAGAGTCCCGCACCGAAGGCTATGCCGAATTCCGCCAGCAGGTGCTGGGCCTCGACATCGCCGAACTGGAGCGCGTATCGGGCGTAGACCGCATGCTCGTGCGCGCAGCCGCGATTGCCTATGCGACGGCGCATGCCGCCATGTCGTTTCACGGACTGGGCGTAACCGAGCATTCTTACGGCACGTATTCCGTGATGTTGATTGCCGACCTCGCCATGATCACCGGCAATGTGGGGCGTCGCGGTGTGGGTGTGAACCCTTTGCGCGGACAAAACAACGTGCAAGGCGCGGCCGACATGGGTTGCCAGCCCCACCAGGGTGCGGGTTACCTCGATTTGACCCAGCCGGAAATTCACGCCCAATATGAGGATTTTTACAAAGCCAAATTGCCCCTGCACATCGGGTACAAAATTCCCCAAATGTATGATGCAGCGCTGGATAACCGCCTGAAAGCCTTGTGGGTGATTGGTGAAGACATGGCCCAAACCGACCCGAACACACAACATGTGGTTTCGGCCCTGCAAAAACTGGATTTGCTGGTGGTGCAGGAGTTGTTTATGACGGAAACCGCCAAATTGGCCGACGTGGTGCTTCCCGGCGCTTCCTTTTTGGAGAAAAATGGCACCTTCACCAACGGCGAACGCCGCATCCAGCGGGTACAGGAAGTGGTGCCCCCCATTGCCGGCAAAACCGACGGACAAATCATTGTCGACATCATGAACCGCATGGGCTATGCGCAAGCAGATTACAACCCCGAGACCTTGCTCGAAGAAATTTCGCAGATTGTACCCTTCTTTGCGGGCGTACGCTGGAAAAGCCTCGGCAACAACGGCAAACAATGGCCTGTGCAGCCTGATGGCTCCGATACTGAAATTCTGCACATCGATACGTTCAAGCGCGGGAAAGGCAAATTCATTGGCGCCGAGTTCAAGGAATCGGCTGAATTGATGCAAAATGGCAAAACCTATCCCTACATCATCACCACCAACCGCGAACTCGAGCACTACAACTGTGGCGCCATGACCCGCCGCACCCGCAACGCCCGCATCCTCAAGGAAGATGTGCTGTTGATCAACCCGGCAGATGCCCTCAGGCACCAGATTGCAGAGGGCGACATGGTGTGTGTGGAATCGGCCCGCGGCAAGGTGGATATCAAGGCCCGGATTTCGGAGGAAGTGAAACCGGGCATTTTGAGCACCACTTTCCACTTTCCGGAGATGTTGATCAACAACATTACTTCCTCGGTACACGATACGGAGGCCATGTGTCCGGAATACAAGGTGGTGGCTGTGGCCATTCGCAAGAGCAAGGGGCAATATAAACACAAGCCAGCAACCGTATAATCATAGATGCACTACGATTTTTGGGTTTTGCTGGGATTGATTGGCCTGGTTGCCGCTTTATATGCTTCGGTGGGGCATGGTGGTGGATCCAGTTATATTGCCTTGTTTGTCTTGTTTAATCTGGCGCCCGGGGAGATCCGGCCGAGCGCGCTAACGCTCAACATCCTGGTTTCGGGTTTGGCATTTTGGCAGTATTGGCGGGCGGGTCATTGGTACCCGCGTTTGATTTTTCCTTTTTTAATTGGCTCTGTTCCGGCGGCCTTTTGGGGCGGCTCGGTGCATTTGGATGTTGCGGTTTACAAGCAATGGTTGGGTGTGTTTTTGTTGTTGGCTTCCTTGCGTTTGTTTGTGGTGTACAAAAATGTGGATCGGGCGCCGCACCCGCCTGCCTGGCCGCTTTCGTTGGCAATCGGCGTGGTACTGGGCTTTTTATCGGGGGTATTGGGCATTGGCGGCGGCATAATCTTGAGTCCTTTGATGGTGTTGCTGGCCTGGGCCCGTCCGAAAGAAGCCGCTTCGTGTGCGGCCTTCTTTATTTTGCTCAATTCTGCGGCGGGATTAACGGCCCAGGTGTTTCGCGCGGATGTGGCGCCTGCCTTAGATGCGCGCATTGGCTACATGGCGCTTGTGGTATTGGTGTGTGCGCTTGCGGGCAGTTATTGGGGCAGCCATGTGCGGCAGGTTCAGGTGCTGAATCGGGTGTTGGGGGTAGTTACCTTGGTAGCGGGAATAAAGTTGTTATTGGGATAGAAACCGCATCCGCGCGATGGATTGCCTGAAATGTGTATACAGGATTTTGACATTAGAATAAATTAAAGGTATCGATGCGCCCGGTCTTTTCCATATTCAACCCCTAATCGGGGGCCACGTCTTCCTCCCGGCTTTCATCCATGGCGAATTGAATTTGACCGCCTTGCGGTCTATTGCGCGTGTTTGCACGCTTCAGGGTAAAGCCCGAATTCCCCAATGGTGTCACCCATTTTTTTTGAGCTTTTTCCAGTGGAAATGATCCATTGCAAAAAGAAATGAATCTATTCCAGTGGAAATGCCTCGTTTCTTCGGAGCAAGGGGTCATTTTTCCCTGGAAATGACATTTTTCTCTGGTGCGAAGGATCGCGGAAAAGAGAAAAAGGTTTTTTCTCCAGAGAAATTGCGCATTTTCCAGGAGAAATGCGTGGAAGTTCAGGAGAAAAGGATCA
>JAGWYI010000097.1 GCA_018969455.1 Bacteroidota bacterium
GGAAAGAAATGATTGTTTGGTATGATCATGCAATTTGAACGGTTCAGGAGCGCCATAAAAAGGTTAACGCAAGATTAACGCATGCCCCACATCCTGAGAAGCACCGGAATGCCCGGTTAAAACGTTTTTTTTATGAAAAACGCTGGTTGGCTTTTTCTTGATGTGTCAAAACCAAGAAAGATTCGTCTAACTTTAGCGTTAACCAATGCGTCAAATTGTTACCTTTGCACGCGTTTTGCGTTTCTTTATTAAAAAAACACCACTTACTCACGATGTTTCGTTCCATTAATTGCTTTTTTCCACTTGTCCTTTTATTGTGCACAGCAACGCTCCAGGCACAAACTGCTCCGAAATACGGCCACATGAATCTGGGAAATTTGCTGGAGTCTTTGCCTGAAACCAAAACGGCAAATGATAAATTGAAGACTTACGCCGATCAATTGACCGCAAAAGACGATTCACTAACCAAAGCCTTTCAAGAGGCTTATACCAAGCTTGAAACGGAGTATAATTCCGGTGTTCTTACACCTGTTCAGTCTCAACAACGGCAAGCCGAATTACAAAAACAACAGGAAGCCATCCAAAAATTTGAACAGGAGGCACAACAAATGGTTGCCAGTCATCGCGATGAATTGCTCAAACCCATTTTGGCCAAAATAGACACGGCTATTAAAGCGGTTGCGACTGAAAATGGATACCTGATGATTTTTGATACCAGTTCGGGCGTAATGCTTTTTGCCAACGATACCGACGATGTAACAGCCCTGGTGAAGAAAAAATTGGGGTTATAATACCGATCAACTTTTCTGCATGGAAAATATCGCGCGCGGCCAGGCAACTTTTTTGCCTGGCCGCGCTCTTTTTAGCGGGTTTATAGGAAAATGAATAGGTCGATAATGGGACTTTATTAGTTTTGCCCCTTCAAGTGCATACTTGATCAAAAAACAATCCATCGAGCATGGCCGTTTTTGGCATGTTGCCTCGCAACCGATCAGCTAACAAGATCTTTGTTTTATGAATACAGCTTTCAAAACAATCAACAACATCACCGGCTGGCTAACTTTCTCGATCACGGGATTGGTGTTGGCGCTTGCCGCACAACCAACCGGCAGTTTGTGGGACTGTGGTGAATTTATTTCAGGCGCATACAAATTGCAAGTTGTGCACCCGCCCGGTGCGCCAGTGTTTTTGTTGGTTGGCCGCCTTTTCGCCTGGGTTGCAACCCTGGTTTCCAAGGATCCATCAAACATTGCCTATGCAGTTAACCTGCTTTCTGCCTTGAGCACCGCTTTTGGCGCCATGTTTATTTGCTGGAGCACAACCATTCTTGCACGCTTGGCCCTTTTAGGGCGCGATGAGGAGCCCAACGGCGCCCAAGGAATTGCGATTGCCGCAGCGGGCCTCGTGGCAGGTATGGTTACTGCCTTTACATCTTCCGTTTGGTTTTCAGCAGTGGAAGGTGAGGTTTATGCCATGTCTACCTTTTTTACTTGTATGACCTTATGGGCCGTATTAAAATGGTATAATTTGCCCGATAAAGCCGAAAATGATCGCTGGTTCGTGTTTGCCATTTTCTCCATTGCCTTGTCTATTGGCGTACACTTGCTGAGCTTGCTCACCTTCCCGGCGCTGGCCATGTTTTATTATTTTAAAAAATCGAAAAAACCAAGTTTGTTGTACACCCTGGTGGCTGGCATTATTGGCGTTGTAGCCATTATGCTCATTCAAAAAGTGATCATTGCAGGGATTCCAAGCATGTGGGCCTGGTTCGATATGCAAATGGTAAACAGCCTTGGAATGCCGTTCTATTCTGGTATAATTCCGGTTGCCTTGTTGTTCTCTGCGGGCATCTGGTATGGTTTGCGGTATGCACGCAAAACCAATAACGGGCTCATGCAGCGACTCGTAGTTGCGTTTGGTGTTATTGTGATCGCCTATATGTGTTATGGAATGGTGATTTTGCGCGCCATTTCCAACCCGCCTATCAACATGAACGACCCTTCGGACCCCATGCGTTTGTTGCCATACCTCAACCGCGAACAATATGGCGAACGCCCGCTCCTGAACGGTCCCGATTTTGATGCCCAACCCGTTGGTGTTGAATCTTCAGAACGATACGGGCGCGTTGGCAACAGATACGAAGTGGTGGATGAAAAGGTGGATTATGTATATGCGCCGGAAGACAAGACTTTCTTTCCGCGCATGGGCGATTACTCTCAGGACCGGCCACGCCTATACCGACAATGGATTGATAAACCTTCCGGAAAACCAACCGTCGCTGACAACATTGAGTTCTTTTGGAAATATCAGGTTGGTTGGATGTACTGGCGCTATTTTATGTGGAACTTTTCGGGTCGGCAAAATGGCGAACAGGGCTATTATTCCTGGGATCCAAGTGCCGGCAACTGGATTACCGGCATTCAATCGTTAGACGAGCGCCGCATTGGAAATCAACGCGAATTGCCGGATGCCCAAAAATACAACCAGGCAACCAATAAATACTATATGATCCCTTTCCTATTGGGATTATTGGGCATGTTTTTCCATTACACACGCCGTAGAAATGAGTTTCTGGCTTTGCTGGCCATGTTCATCATTACGGGCCTCGGCATTATCGTATACTCCAATCAACCACCCAACGAACCCCGCGAACGGGATTATGTATTAGCAGGGTCCTTCTTTACTTACGCAATCTGGATCGGGATGGGTGTGCTCGCTTTATTTGATTTGCTCGCTTCCAGGATACGCCTTTCCGGATCTGTTGCAGCACCTGTGGCAGGTTTAATTGGACTGATTGCTCCACTCCTCATGGTTACGCAAAACTGGGACGACCACAGTCGCGCCAAACAATATGCCAGCCGCGATTACGCACGCAACTTCCTGGAGTCGTGTGCACCCAATGCCATTATTTTCACCTATGGCGATAATGATACCTATCCACTGTGGTACTGTCAGGAAACAGAAGGTATCCGGACTGATGTTCGCGTAGTTAATCTGTCTCTCATTGCAGTAGACTGGTACATCGATCAACTGCGTCGGGCTGTGAACAACTCCCCTGCCATTGAAATGAGTATCCCGCGAGATCAATTGCGCGGATTCAAACGGGTGCAATTGCCTTATAATGGCCCAGAAAGTGGGGAGAAAGAAATGAATTTGGCCGATGTAGTTAAATTTATGGGTGAAGACCACCCGCTTCGCCAAAGCCAGGGCCGCGGTTTCGACTCGTACTTGCCTACCCGAAAAATGTTTATCCCGGTAAATAAAACAGAAGGAATCGCCAATAAAATTCTTTCGCCCAATGACAGCACCATAGTAGATACCATCCACTTCAACATTGGCGCAAAGAAAACTTACATCATTAAAGATGATCTGGCCATTCTCGACATCATTGCAACCAATATCTGGAAACGCCCAATATACTGGGCAGTTACCTGCCGCGATGAAAAATTGCTGGGATTACAGGATTACCTCCAATTGGAAGGGCTTGGATTGCGACTCATTGCATCTAAAAACCAAAGTAACACCGATTCTTATGGCATAATTGGTTGCGGACGGGTGGATACGGAAACTGCCTATAAAAATATCATGGAAAAATGGACCTGGGGTAATTTTGATAAAGAACGCATGTTTGTGGATCGCGCTTATTTGCCAAGCCTTCAAACCATGCGGGTAACCATCATTCGAGTAGCACGTCAACTGGTGTACGAAAAGAAAAACGACCAGGCCGTGGCATTGGCTGATAAATATTTCCAGGTTTTCCCAGAATACAATTTTACCTACGACCAATTCTCTGCCTTTATGGCCGATATTTATGCTCGCGCAGGTCAGAAGGATAAAGCCATGGCTAAAATTCGGGAAATTGCCAAAACCGTTGAACAACAACTCCGCTTCGTCAAATCACAGCCGCCTTCCTTCCAACGCGGTTACCAACAAGATGCTCAATATGCCATGGGTACAGCCCAAACCCTGTTGCGTATCACCGAAGATATGGATGATAAGACCTTATTAAGTGAACTGGAAAACCAGTTTGCACCATATTTCCCAAACCCCAACGCGCCAAATGCGCTTCCGGGTGTAAAGAAATAAATAAACAACAGGATAAATGATGTACAGGCGTTATACCCAAAGTCGGTATAACGCCTGTTTTATTTTAAAAAATTAGAAAGGCACAATTCACATCGCCAGGTTTTGGGTTTAACGGTCTTTATATACTTTACGCCGCCAGATTTTGTGCATGACGATCTTTATAAATCATTATAAATCAGCGAAATCCATCCTGATTTATCCACAAAATCCGGCGAATCCTTGGGATAATACCGGTTTGGCTACCCTTTTTGAAGGTAACTTGGATGGATATTCGTGCAAAAACCAAATTTATTCGTTCAAATCCCAATTGTATTCTTGGAATACGATGCTTGCAGTGTGGCCTACCTGAGAAACACTGTATTGGTTGAGGAATGTTTTTAGGTCTCCGAAATCGGCCGCATACCAATCAAAAATTTTGCTCACCGTTGCTTTATTGTTGAGCAAAATATTAAACGATTTATTGTTGATAAAACTTTTGGTACGTGCATCCAGGGTAGCATCCAGATTATCGCTTGCATAAGCCTTGTTGAGCAATGGAGGGCATGATTTTGCGGCGCAATTGATGGCAAAATGAATCCGTGGATCCTTAAACTGGGCGCGGAGTTTTTCATTTTCAATTTGATTCAAGCTGAATTTTTTCCTACCCAGCGGAATTCTTTTTACATCCCAGGTTTTTCCTTTGTCCAATTTGGTGATGCTGGAAATGGGATAATGATCAACAATGAGTTGCAAGGTAAATGCGTTGTATGCATTAATCCAATATGCCATTTGGTCCCATTTGGTCCAGGAATCATCTGGCATATGTTCGCCCAGGTATTTACAATAAGCATCCAGGGCCGTTTTCCGGGCTTTTAGCCCTTTATAATCAACCATCCCGTTGGTACGCACATATTTTCTCAAAAGGCTATCGAGCCCCAGGTGGGAAATTTTTGGAGCGGGCTCTTGCTGCGATGCGTATTCCGGCGAATGAAAAGTCAGCAAGGTAAAAAGCATAAATGCCGCACCGGGAAGCGGCATTAGGAAGAAATTGAACATGTTGAACAGCAATTTTAGTTTTCTCGTTATGGAGATACTTGTTTAAATTCGCAACAAGCAACCGTATGTACGACAATACTACAGCGATTTCTTTACTTTTGCGCAGCCATTGTGCGTCTCGTTTTGTAGGAAATTATCTTTTTCATCATTTTTGATCCTCCAGCATGTCGGTTAAGGTTCAGCATTTGTCAAAAAATTACGCACTGCAACGCGCAGTTGATGATGTAAGTTTTGAGGCGCAACAAGGCGAAGTTTTGGGCTTTTTGGGCCCAAATGGCGCCGGAAAAACCACCACAATGAAAATAATAACGGGATACCTGCCCCAAAATGCAGGTGAGGTATCGGTGTGTGGATTTGATATTCGGAATCAGGCCATGGAAGCCCGGGCCTGTGTGGGTTATTTGCCCGAACACAATCCATTATACAAAGACATGTACGTTCGGGAATATTTGTTTTTTACCGCAGGTTTGCACGGCATCAAAAAGCCCCGCAAACGGGTAGAGGAAATGATTGAACGAACTGGTTTGGAAAGTCATAGGCACAAACAGATCGGCGCCTTATCAAAAGGTTATCGCCAACGCGTTGGATTGGCCCAGGCCATGTTGCACGATCCGCAGGTTCTCATTCTGGATGAACCCACCTCGGGACTCGACCCCAATCAAATCATTGAAATTCGGCAATTGATTAAGGCATTAGGGCAGGAAAAAACGGTAATTCTGTCAACGCACATTCTCGGAGAGGTTGAGGCGGTATGCAACCGGGCAATAATCATAAATAAAGGTAAATTGGTTGCCGATGCTGGCATTGAGGAACTAAAACAGCAGTTTTCGGGCCAGTCTTTGGTAACCGTGGGCTTTTTAGAAACCGTAAAGGTTGAAATGTTGCAGCAATTGCCGGGTATTCAGCAGGTAAAGGACTTGGGAAAAAACCGCTGGCAGCTCGCCGCAGCAGCCGATGTGGACCTCCGGCCCCGCTTATTTGAATTTGCCGTAAAACAGGGTATCACCCTGGTTGAATTGCACAAAGAGACGTTCAGCGTGGAAGACATTTTCCAGCAATTAACCCGCTAAATCTTATGTTTGCCATCTTTTTTAAAGAAATAAATGCCTTTTTTTCCTCCCTGATCGGTTATATGGTGGTTGGGGTATTTCTTTTATTAATGGGATTGCTTCTGTGGGTTTTCCCAGATTTTAGCATACTCGACAGCAATTATGCCAACCTGGATACCTTGTTCAGCACCGCACCCATGGTATTTTTGTTTTTAATTCCAGCCGTTACCATGCGCAGTTTTGCAGAAGAGAAGCAATCGGGTACCATAGAATTACTCGTTACACGGCCTATTACCGATTGGCAAATTGTAGGTGGTAAATTCCTGGCCAGTCTGGTCCTTGTTATTATTGCTTTAATTCCCACTGCGGTGTATTACATTTCAGTATATTACCTTGGCGACCCGGTTGGCAACCTGGATTCGGGTGGAATTATGGGGTCCTATTTGGGGCTGATCTTTTTGGCAGGAGCTTTTGTTGCAATCGGGGTATTTGCCTCCTCTCTTACCAACAATCAAATTGTCGCCTTTGTACTGGCTACTTTCCTGTGCTACTTTGTGTACCTCGCGTTCGACCTTTTGAGTCGTCTGCCCGTTTTTGTGGGAAAATCAGATGATTTGATCCAATCGTTTGGTATTGCTTACCACTACAGCTCCATCAGCAGGGGCTTAATCGATTCTCGCGATGTAGTGTACTTTTTGTCGTTGATAGCCGTTTTTTTGGCAGCAACCGTTTTGTCTTTGGGTCGCAGAAAGTGGTAAAACTTACTTGATTTCGCCGGTTTCATTTACCACAGCCAGCACAACACGCCGATTGAATCGCCGGTTTTCGGGCAAGTCCTCACCGTCTATGGTTTGGTTATCGCCTAGAGGATCCGACTCCCCCATTACTTTGATATACATGCGGTCGGCACGGATGTTTTTGGCAATCAGGTAATTGCGGGCAGACCGCGCACGGTTAGCGGAAAGCATCGCGTTGGATTTGGCGGAACCCACCGCATCGGTATGACCCATGATTTTCAACCGCAATTTCGGATTGGATTGCATGATTTCGGCAATTTCCTGTAATTTTAGTTTTGCATCCGGCGTGAGACTATATCGACCAAAGTCGAAATAAATGGTACGGTGCATTTTTGAGGTATCTTCTACGTATACCATTCCGTTTCGGAAAAATGGGCAACCTGCACCACATAGAATTCTTTGTTCCGCCAGATCAATCACGTAAGCATAGGGAAAGCCCTTGGCCACCATCTCCTTTTTTACCAATTCTGCCTCATCGCGGGTTTTGTAGGCTCCGGCAAAATAGCGATACAAGCCCAACTGGTCGGTACTGCTAAAGTACTTTTCCACGCCATGCTGTTTGAAATATTCATCCGGCACTGGCTCAACCCGGGCTGTAATTTGAACCCGAAAATCCTGTGCTTGAACAACAGCAACAAAAAACAACAAAAACACAGTATTGAAAACGATACGAGCTAACATGGGTGCGCTTTGAGAGGGATTGAAGAATAAAATGACGTGCGTGTTTAGGCCGATCTCAATTTCAAAAAGTGTGCGGGATCATCCGTCCCAATCTATTCTTTCTGAATTGATACATCGGTCCTGAAATTGCACACCGCAAATTTGGGCCCAAAATGATCTCGAATCCATGCTTTTAATGTAAAAAAGACACGAGATTGACAAATTTCTTCCATATATGTCCAACATTTCCCAAAAAGGATAAGACCAGGTGTCGAATTCGAGCATTTTTTTTAATTTCAAGCAATCTGGTATATAAAATTTTTGCCTATCAGGGAATATCCATCCCAAACTTCATGTTTTGCAAGCGGGGCGCCTGATATTGCCGTATCTTTGCGCTTTGTTTAAGCAGGCAAACGTAAGCCTTGTGTAAAATACCAGAATACAAAGTATGTTTCCAGAATATGATGTGATTGTTGTGGGCGCCGGCCATGCCGGTTGCGAAGCCGCCGTTGCAGCAGCCAACATGGGCTGCAAGGTGTTGCTGGCAACCATGAACATGCAAACCATTGCTCAAATGAGTTGCAACCCTGCCATGGGAGGTGTTGCAAAAGGACAAATCGTACGAGAAATAGATGCGCTCTGTGGCTACTCGGGAATTGTAACCGACCACACCATGATTCAATTTCGCATGCTCAACCGCTCCAAAGGTCCGGCCATGTGGTCGCCTCGAGCACAGAGTGATCGCATGGAATTTGCAAAAAAATGGCGCATGATGCTTGAGGCACACCCCAACATTGATTTCTGGCAGGAAATGGTGCGCGGGCTTATTGTAAAAAATGGCAGGGTACACGGCGTGGTTACCGGAATGGGCCTCGAAATTGCCGGGAAAGCCGTTGTACTAACCAATGGAACTTTCCTCAACGGAGTGATACACATTGGAGAAAAACAATTTGGCGGCGGACGCGCAGGTGAAAGTGCTGCCAAAGGCATAACCGAGCAACTCGTGGAATTGGGTTTTGAATCGGGCCGTATGAAAACAGGAACTCCCCCTCGGGTAGACGGACGCACCATCCGTTACGAACGCATGGAGCCGCAGCCTGGTGATGAACCAGCCGGCCGGTTCTCCTTCACCCAAACACCCGAATTGAAAAACCAGATCCCCTGCCACATCACCCATACCAACAAGCATGTGCACGACACGCTGCGTACCGGTTTTGATCAATCTCCAATGTTCAATGGCCGTATTCAGGGTTTAGGACCCCGTTACTGCCCAAGTATAGAAGACAAAATTGAGCGTTTCGCTGAAAAAGATTCCCATCAACTTTTCATTGAACCCGAAGGCCGCGATACATGCGAGGTTTATATTAATGGTTTTTCCTCTTCCCTGCCTGAAGATGTACAATTCAAAGCCCTGCGAAAAGTTCAAGGCCTCGAAGATGTAAAAATGTTCCGACCCGGCTATGCCATCGAGTACGACTATTTTCCCCCTACCCAACTTCAGCTTTCCCTGGAAACACATTTGGTTAAAAACCTTTTTTTTGCAGGCCAAATCAATGGAACGACCGGATATGAAGAAGCAGGTTCGCAAGGACTCGTAGCCGGCATCAATGCCGCAAGGGCCGTGAAAGAACAGGAACCCATGATACTCAAACGATCTGAAGCGTACATTGGTGTGTTGATTGATGACCTGGTGAATAAAGGCACAGAGGAACCTTACCGCATGTTTACCAGCCGGGCAGAATACCGCATTTTACTCCGACAAGATAATGCCGATTTGCGTTTAACCCCCATTGCACACCAACTCGGATTGGCAGGCGCAGAAGCACGTATGGAACGGGTGCGTGCCAAACAAGATGCTACAAAGGCCATAGAACATCATTTCCGCAACGAACCTGTGCTGCCCGATGCCATAAATGATTACCTCAAATCGGTAGATTCAGCTCCAACTGTGCAAAAAATGAAATTGTACAACATCCTGCTGCGCCCGCAGGTTAGTATATCAGGCTTGGCAGATGCTTTGCCTGATTTGAAACAATTTCTTGCAAACTACGACAGCGAAACGCTTGAATTGGCCGAAATTGCCCTCAAATACGAAGGATACATCAAAAAAGAAGAAGAATTGGTGGCAAAAATGAATCGATTGGAAGATGTACGCCTGAGTGAAAACTTTGATTATCACACACTTTCTGCCTTGAGTATTGAAGCGCGCGACAAACTTTCGCGCATAAAACCCCGAACCATTGGCCAAGCAAGCCGTATTTCGGGCGTAAACCCTGCCGATGTGTCGGTTTTGTTGGTACACCTTGGCCGATAAGTTGCATTCATTGATCCCAGCAACGCGCTTTTATTTTCGCAGAAAAAACATCATCCCGTATCAGCCGCTGATAACTGTCGGCATTGAATTTGGGTGAATCTTCGGGTGCTTTTTGTTGAAATATCAAATTTCCAAGAGCCTGCCATCCTGCTTCCTCAAATACCGTACTGGCCAAACAACTACATTGACGGGCTGTTTTATCGGGATGTGCAGCTTGTTCGGCCAGGACGGCCTGTTGTAAGTACTTGTATTGGGTTGCAGAATCAGGTTCCGCGAAATCCACCAGATGAATTTGCGGATCATCAGGGCTGTATAGCACCCCAAAGGTATCGCCGTCGCTCAATGGCATGCCGCTAGGCAAAATGATGGGATCTGCATTGGTGACCGAAAATTTACCATAAACTCGCATGTTTCCAGGGGAATTAAAACCATAATAAGCCATTCTATGCCCTGCATCCTGTACAATCAGCAGGCAGG
>JAGWYI010000098.1 GCA_018969455.1 Bacteroidota bacterium
CAAGGTGATACCTACGATCGCTTTATGGTGCGGCAGGAAGAAATCCGCCAGTCACTCAAACTCATCAACGACGCATACAACAACCTTCCGGAAGGCCCCTATCACGCAGATGTACCTGAATTTTATTTGCCTGAAAAACCGGATGTGTATACCAAAATGGAGGCGCTCATTTACCATTTTAAAGTAATCATGGGCGAAACCGAAATACCCAAAGGCGAAGTTTACCACGCTGTGGAAGGCGGAAACGGCGAACTGGGTTTTTACCTGACCAGCGACGGCGGCCGAACACCCTATCGTTTGCACTTCCGCCGTCCGTGCTTCATCTATTACCAGGCCTATCCCGAAATGATCAAAGGCGCCATGCTGTCAGATGCAATTCTGACCATGAGCTCCATGAACGTGATCGCAGGTGAATTAGACGCATAAACTTTTGAATCGATGACAACCACAAGTGCTACAAACGGAACACCCTTCCAATTCTCGGATGCCGCACTGGCTGAAGTGAAAGCATTGATGCAAAAATTTCCGGAAGGAAAACATAAAAGCGCCATTTTGCGCGTATTGCACATCGCTCAGGATGAAAACAACGGCTGGCTAAGCCGCGCCGCCCTCGACCAGGTGGCTGAAACCATGCAACTCAGCCCCATTGAAGTGTATGAAGTAGCCACGTTCTACTCCATGTACAACCTGGAACCTGTAGGAAAATATGTCCTGGAATTTTGCCACACCGGTCCGTGCGCCATTGAAGGCGCCGAACGCATGGTGGCTTATACCCAGCAAAAACTGGGCATAAAAACCGGCGAAACCACCGAAGATGGCATGTTTACCATCAAAGAAGTGGAATGCCTTGGCGCCTGCGGGTATGCCCCCATGATGCAAGTGGGGATTTATTACCATGAACACCTTAATGAAGCCAAAATAGACCAGTTCCTGGAAGATTGCCGCGCCGGAAAAATTGACAAAGGCAGCTGGAAAATGCACTAAACCCCTTGATCAACATGAATGCAGAAGAGATAGAAAAACTGTTCAAAAAACCGGGAGAAAAACGCTACGACCTGTTTGTAAAACAAGTGGCGGAATCAGAAGTGGTGTACGGATTGGGCGATGATGAAGGCTGGGCCATGCTTGGCGATGACGATGATGCCGATATTCTCCCTTTTTTCCAGGATCCGGATGTAGCACTCGCATTTCGCCAATCAGCCGAATTCGAGGAATACGATGTCATGGAACTCGATGTGAACGAATTGCTGGAGTGGCTGGATAACATGACCGAAGAAAACATGCTGGTAGCGGTTTGTCCAAATACGGAGTTCAACGGCGCGGTGGTAGAACCCGCCATGTTGAAAGCCGATCTGATGAAAGAGTTGGAAAAATACGACGAAGACGGCAAGCGCATTAATCAATAATTTGTTGAAATTCACTTATTTGCAATAAAATGGGACGCAAACTCCTGCTTGAACACGCCCAGGTTGAGGGCATCCGCTCCTATGAGGTTTACCGCAAACAAGGCGGTTACCGCTCGGTGGAGAAAGCGCTTAAAACCATGTCGCCCGATGGCGTTCTGGAAGAAGTGAAAAAATCCGGCTTGCGCGGACGCGGAGGCGCGGGCTTCCCCACGGGCATGAAATGGTCGTTTCTGGCCAAACCGGAAGGCGTGCCACGCTATTTGTTGTGCAATGCCGACGAAAGCGAACCCGGTACCTTCAAGGACCGGTATTTGATGGAAAAAATTCCACACCTGCTCATCGAGGGTATGATTGTTTCCAGTTTCGCGCTGGGCGCCAACACCTCCTATATTTACATCCGGGGAGAATACTCCTGGATTGTTTTTATCCTCGAAAAAGCCATTCAGGAGGCTTATGCCAATGGCTGGCTGGGCAAAAACATCCTGGGCTCTGGCTATGACCTGGATCTGTATGTTTCCCCGGGCGCAGGCGCGTACATATGCGGGGAAGAAACCGCTCTGATCGAGAGTTTGGAAGGAAAACGCGGCAATCCGAGGGTAAAACCGCCGTTTCCGGCGGTAAAAGGCCTGTGGCAGAGCCCAACCGTGGTAAACAATGTAGAAACCATTGCAGCCGTTGTGCCCATCGTCAACGAGGGCGGCGATGAATACGCCAAAATCGGCATCGGCAAAAGCACGGGAACCAAATTGATTTCGGCTGGCGGCAACATCAACCGCCCCGGCGTGTATGAAATTGAACTCGGTGTTCCGGTGGAAGAGTTTATTTATTCCGATGAATATTGTGGCGGCATGAAAAACGGCAAGAAATTGAAAGCCTGTGTGCCAGGCGGATCTTCTGTGCCCATTTTGCCCCATTTCCTCATCAACCGCACCGCAAACGGCGAGCAGCGTTTGATGACTTATGAAAGCTTGTCTGACGGCGGATTCGCCACCGGCTCCATGCTGGGTTCTGGCGGCTTTATCGTATACGATGAGGATCAATGCATTGTGCGCAATACCTGGAATTTTGCCCGTTTTTACCGCCACGAATCCTGCGGCCAGTGCTCCCCTTGCCGCGAAGGCACCGGCTGGATGGAAAAAGTGCTGTGGCGCATGGAAAATGGCCAGGGCAAAATGTCAGACATTGACATGCTGGTGGATATTGCCAAAAAAATTGAAGGGAATACCATTTGTCCGCTCGGCGATGCCGCAGCCTGGCCGGTAGCCGCAGCCATCCGACACTTCCGCGAGGAATTCGAATGGCACGTGAACGAGCCCAAAGCTTGCATGGAACGGAATTACGGATTGGTGCGTGAGCCGGTAGCGGTTTAATGCGCTTTTTAAACGCATTAGGCATTTAAAACCTTTTTAATCCAACACTTGCAAATAAGCGAACAAGCATAACTGCTATGCCAAAAGTAAAAATAGACGGTTTTGAAATCGAGGTGCCCGATGGCACCACCATCCTGCAGGCTGCGCGGATGATCGGCGGCGACATTGTGCCGCCTGCCATGTGCTACTACTCCTCCCTCAAGGGGTCGGGCAGCAAATGCCGTACCTGCATGGTGAAAGTCACCAAAGGGTCGGACAAAGACCCTCGCCCGATGCCCAAACTGGTTACCTCCTGCCAAACCATGGTAATGGACGGCATGGAAGTGGCCAACACGAGCAGCGAAGAGGTACTCAAGGCCCGCGCCGGTGTGGTGGAATTCCTGCTCCTCAACCACCCGCTTGATTGCCCCATCTGCGATCAGGCCGGCGAATGCCACCTGCAAGACCTCGCCTACGAACACGGCGCATCAGGCACCCGCTATGAGTTCGAACGCCGTACCTTCGAAAAGATTGACATCGGCCCGTACATCAAATTGCACATGACCCGCTGCATTTTGTGCTACCGCTGTGTATATGTGGCCAATCAACTCACCGAAAACCGCGTCCACGGCATTTTGAACCGGGGCGACCATGCGGAAATCAGCACCTTCATCGAAAAAGCCATCGACAACGAGTTCTCAGGCAATATGATCGATGTGTGTCCGGTGGGCGCACTCACCGACCGAACTTTCCGATTCAAAAGCCGGGTATGGTTCCTCAATCCAATGGATGCGCACCGCGACTGCCCGACCTGCAGTGGAAACGCTGTCGTTTGGATGTACGGAAATGAAATATTTCGGGTTACCGGCCGCAAAGACCAATACGGCGAAGTGCATGAGTTCATTTGCAACACTTGCCGCTTTGAGAAAAAAGCCGTGTCTGACTGGCACATTGAAGGTCCGCGAAACATCGACCGTCATTCGGTGATTGCCCAGGGCCATTATGGTCAAAAAGCGCTCACAGTTCGCTAATTGTTTAAATATCAATTGGTTAAATACCAAATTATATGAGTATCGCATTGCTTTTTACTTTTGCCGTGGTTTTTGAAAAAATGGCGCTCATTTCCGTGCTGTTTTTGGTGACGCTGGGCGTTGCAGCCTATTCCACGTATGGCGAGCGCAAAATCGCCGCGTTCATGCAAGACCGCATTGGTCCGGACCGGGCGGGTCCGTGGGGCATTTTGCAGCCCATTGCAGACGGGGTAAAAATGTTTACCAAAGAAGATTTTATGCCGCGCGATGCCGAGCGCTGGTTATACATACTGGCGCCCGGCGCTTTCATTTTTGTGGCGTGCATGACCAGTGCCGTGATTCCATGGGGCACCCGACTCACAGCTTTCGGCGGAAGCATTGATTTGCAGGTGACCGACATCAACATCGGCATTTTGTACATCATGGGCTTTGTTTCTTTGGGTGTATACGGCATCATGATCGGTGGCTGGGCCAGCAACAACAAATACTCCCTTTACGGCGCCATCCGTGCGAGTTCACAAATGATTTCTTACGAATTGGCAATGGGATTGGCCCTTATTTCTGTGGTAATGATTTCCGGAAGTTTGAGCCTGCGCGACATTGCCGAGCAGCAAACCGGATTTGGCTGGAACATCCTGTACCAACCCCTCGGTTTTATCATTTTCTTTACCTGCGCACTCGCCGAGTGCAACCGTGCCCCTTTTGACCTGGCGGAATGCGAAACCGAACTGATTGGCGGCTACCATACCGAATATAGTTCCATGAAACTGGGCTTTTTCCTGTTTGCCGAATACATCAACATGTTCATTTCCTGCGCAGTGGTTTCTACCCTGTATTTTGGCGGGTACAATTTCCCGGGCTTGGATCCGAACTGGCTGGGTGGCTTCATGGGACCAATCGTGTTGTTTGCCAAAGTGTTCTTTTTCATTTTCGTATTCATGTGGATTCGCTGGACATTGCCACGTTTCCGGTACGACCAGTTGATGCACCTGGGCTGGAAATCGCTCATCCCCTTGTCGATTTTGAACATGGTGCTCACCGGTGGCGGCATTCTTTTGTTTGGAAGCCACTAAGTCGTTTAATTTTAATACAAAAGAAATTGTAAAAAATATGCAACTGACCAACCGTTCTGTTCAGGTAGTCAACAAGAAAATGACCTTCATGGAGCGTATTTACCTCCCGGCCATTTTCAAAGGAATGGCAACCACCCTGCGGCACTTTTTCATGCGCCCGGCAACGGTGCGTTATCCGGAGGTAAAACGCGAATTTGCACCTGTGTATCGTGGCTGGCATGTGCTGAAACGCGACGAGCAAGGCCGCGAAAACTGCACTGCCTGTGGTTTGTGTGCGGTAGCTTGCCCTGCAGAGGCCATTACCATGGTAGCCGAAGAGCGCCAAAAAGGAGAAGAGCACCTGTATCGGGAAGAAAAATACGCAGCGACTTACGAAATCAACATGCTGCGTTGTATTTTTTGCGGTCTCTGCGAAGAGGCTTGTCCCAAAGAGGCTATTTTTCTGACCGACCGCATAGTTCCTGCCGATTATGCCCGCAATGGCTTTATTTTCGGCAAAGACATGCTGGTGGAAGGCACAACACCCGACAAACGCGTGGATGTGAGCGTGCGTCAAAAACACGTACAGGAGAAAAAATGGGCGGCCGAAGGGGTTAAATCCTGAGGCAATCCTTGAAAACACCGGAATAATAAACCGTTTTTAGAAAAATATCAGCACAAGCAGATTGCTTGCGCACTAACGACTAACCGACATGACACTTGCCATTTTTTTGACCCTGGCGGTTGTTTCAGTCCTTTTGGCATTGTTGATGGTGTTTGCCAAAAACCCCGTCCACAGCGTGCTTTATCTGATTCTTGCCTTTTTTACCATTGCAGCCCATTATATCCTGCTGAATGCCCAGTTTCTCGCCGTGGTACACATCATTGTATACGCCGGCGCAATCATGGTGTTGTTCTTGTTTGTGTTAATGTTACTCAACCTGAATCAGGATACCGAACCGCAAAAATCGGCAAGCTGGAAATTTGCTGCCGCAATTGCAGCGGGATCGTTGATGGTTACTACGGTAGGCGCCCTTAAAGGGGCTGTCCAGTTGCAGCAGGTCAACAACCCCAATCCATCCGTGGGTTTGGTGAAAAACCTGGGAACCGTTTTGTTCCACGATTTTGTGGTGCCTTTTGAAATAGCCGGCATTTTGTTTCTCGCTGCCATGGTTGGCGCGGTACTGGTCGGCAAACGCGATTTGAAACTTTAAAACTGAAAATCCGGCGCAACCATGCTCGAAATTATACAAACCGTCCCGATAGAATACTACGTTTACCTCAGCTCCGTGTTGTTTTGCATCGGCGTATTCGGGGTATTAGTTCGCCGCAATGCGATCGTAGTTTTGATGTGTATTGAGTTGATGCTCAATGCTGTAAACCTTCTTTTGGCTGCTTTTTCCACGTATCTTTCAGATGGTCAGGGCCAAATCATGGTTTTTTTCATCATGGTAGTTGCTGCTGCCGAGGCAGCAGTAGGCCTGGGCATCCTGGTAATGGTATACCGCAACACCAAATCGACCGACATTTCCCTGTTGGACAAAATCAGAAATTAAATTTGCCTTTATGAAACATCGCATCCTGTTTTTTGTGCTTACAGCATTATTTCCGGCTTTTATTTCCTGCGGTGACGGGGATCGTGCGCATGTTACCAAGCCTGTGGAACAAACAGAAACCGCTAAAACGGAATCCAAACCGGCTCAGCCTGCACCTGAAGCGGGCAATGTGGATCAATTAAAAGCCGCACTGCAAGGCCGCTGGAAGTCAGAATCTGAACCAGGCGTAGAATACGAATTCAAGGATGCCGAATGCATCCGCACGGTGAAAGGCAAAACCGGCGCAATATTGAAAGTGGTATATGCCCAATACCCGGGCTTGACTTGCGGCACTATGAACAAGGCATACCGCAATATAGTTGGTGGTGTGATGATCACAGGCGATGTAAGTATGTGCTTAGCGGTGCAGGGATTCACACCGCAACGATTTGATTTTGTGAAAATGGGGGATGTAAACAACAAACCTGAAAGCTGGACCAAGCTGTAGAACGCTAAAAAATATGAATACGCTCGTACCTTTTATTCCATTTTTGCCCTTGATCGGTTTTGCCATCAACGGCTTATTTGGAAACCGCCTGTCTAAAAACGCTGTTGGCATGATTGGATCAGGTGTTTTGTTGCTTTCATTGCTGCTTACGGTGGCCTGTTTTAATCAGCTTGCATCCGGTGGAGCGATTCAGGTAAACCTGTATCCATTCCTGGCGGTAGACAACCTGCGCATCAATTTCGGATTCCTGATCGATCAATTGTCGGTGTGGATGATGTTGATTGTGACCGGTGTGGGCTTTTTAATTCATGTGTATTCCATTGGTTATATGCATGATGATGCCGGTTTTTACAAGTTTTTTGCCTACCTCAATCTTTTCATTTTCTCCATGTTGTTGCTCATCATGGGCGACAATTTTGTGATGCTGTTTTTCGGCTGGGAAGGTGTTGGACTTTGCTCCTATCTTTTGATCGGCTTTTGGTATGAAAACAGGGAGTATGGCAAAGCGGCTCGTAAGGCCTTCATTATGAACCGAATTGGAGACCTGGGTCTTTTGCTGGGCATCTTTTTGATCTACCGTACCTTTGGCAGCCTGGATTACGGGGTTGTATTTGGACAGTTGCAAACCGGTACTTTCGACCACAGTGTAATAACCACCATTTGTGTGCTGCTGTTTATCGGTGCGATGGGCAAAAGCGCCCAGATACCGCTTTACACCTGGCTGCCCGATGCGATGGCCGGTCCGACACCGGTATCTGCGCTCATCCACGCGGCCACGATGGTAACGGCGGGTGTGTATTTGGTAGCGCGGTGCAACGGAATGTATAGCCTGTCGCACGAAGCGAGCAGTTTTGTTGCCACCATTGGTCTTGCGACTTCCTTGCTGGCGGCCCTGATTGGTCTTCGGCAGAACGACATCAAAAAAGTGCTGGCATATTCGACTGTATCTCAATTGGGTTTGATGTTTTTGGCGCTTGGAATGGGCGCATATACTACGGCCATTTTCCATGTAACCACCCATGCATTTTTCAAGGCGCTTTTGTTCCTGGCTGCCGGCAGCGTAATTCATGGTTTGGGCGGCGAGCAAGACATCCGCAACATGGGTGGCTTGCGCAAGCACATGCCCATTACATTCTGGGTTTTCCTGATCGGCACTTTTGCCATTTCAGGCTTCCCGTTTTTGGCAGGCTTTTTCTCAAAGGATGAAATTTTTGCTTACACTTTTGCACATGGCGGACCAATTTGGTGGGCCATGGGCGCTACCAGTGCGCTGCTTACCGCAGTTTACATGTGTCGTTTGTTTTATGTGACCTTTTTCGGCAATTTCCGGGGCACGCATGAGCAGGAACACCACATGCATGAGAGTCCGCTCGTAATGACCTTGCCATTAATGCTATTGGCTGCCCTTTCGGTAGTTGGCGGTTTCCTGAACACCCCGCATTTCATGCATCTGGGTGAGGGTCAATGGCTTGCGCACTGGTTTGCCGGAAACGGATTAAACAATGCGCCGGTGATTCCGATGGCAGAATTGCATTTGGAGGAATCCACAGAATGGACATTGATGCTGGTAACTACCGGTTTGGTATTGCTTGTACTTGCGGCCTTCTATTTTTTGTATCAGAATACCCGCAATTTGCCGGTATCTGATTCCGCGCAGGCCGGTGTAACGAAAGTATTGGCCCATAAATTTTACATCGATGAGATGTACGATTTCCTGTTCGTACAGCCCATGGAGCGATTGTCCAAATTGTTTCATTATTATGTAGATGTATGGTTTATTGACGGTGTTGTGAACAATATTGGGAGCGTCATACAGGGATTTGGCGCTTACGTTCGAAAATTGCAAAACGGCAACATCGAGTATTACCTGATCGGCATGGTTGCCGGTGCGGTATTGCTTGTTTTGTCGATGTATTTTTAATAAATAGCCATTTTACGGGTGTTTCAACACCCAAATTTTGGATAAAAAACGAAAAAGACTGATGTCTCTTTTATTTCTGCTCATACCGTTTATTGCTGCCGCTCTGGTTTTGGCAGTACGTCTGCAAGCCGGGCGACAAGTGGCCTTGTTGGCAACTTTGGCCAATTTGGCGCTAACCGGATTGGCCTTAATCACTTTTCAGCAGAGCGGGCTTGATGCCTGGGCATTTCGCGTTCCATGGGTATCCAATGCGGGTATATCCTTCAATTTGAGCATCGATGGCATCAGTTTGCTGTTGGTGACCCTGACCAACTTGTTGGCGCCATTCATTGTGTTGGGCAGTTTCAGCCACAAGTATGACCAGGAAAACCGGTATTATGGATTGATTTTGTTGATGTTGGGAGCGTTGAACGGGGTATTTATGGCTGAAGACGGCTTGTTGTTCTATGTATTTTACGAGCTTGCGCTCATCCCGATTTATTTCATTTGTGCCATATGGGGCGGCCAGGATCGAATACGGGTAACCTTGAAGTTTTTCATTTATACGTTTATCGGATCTTTGTTCATGTTGATGTCTTTGATTTACCTGTATCTGCATACAGGAGATCCGACGGCAGCACTTGAAGATGTGCGTCATTCGTTTTTATGGAAAGACCTTCTGGCAGTGAATTTGAGCGCTCAGGCGGCCTGGTGGGTATTTTTGGGCTTTTTCCTCGCATTTGCAGTGAAAATGCCAATTTTTCCATTTCACACCTGGCAGCCCGATACATACACCACTGCTCCAACGGGAGGCGCCATGTTGCTTTCCGGGATCATGCTGAAAATGGGCCTTTATGGAGCCATCCGCTGGATGATTCCGTTGGCGCCGGAAGCCGCCCACAATATGGCACATGTTGGGATCATGCTGTCTATCATTGGGGTGGTTTATGCAGGCATTATTGCCATAAAACAAAGCGATTTCAAGCGCCTGATTGCCTATTCCTCGATTGCGCATGTCGGTTTGATCGCGGCCGGTGTATTTGCCTGGAACGCCAGCGGCCTTCAAGGCAGTATGGTACAAATGTTCAATCACGGCATCAATGTAGTGGGATTGTTTTTTGCGGCCGATATTATTGAACGTCGAATGGGTACACGCAGTTTGGCAGATTTGGGTGGCATTGCCAAAAATGCACCGCGTTTTGCCGTATTGTTTATGATTATTATGTTGGGTTCTGTGGCGGTACCGCTGACCAACGGTTTTCCCGGAGAATTTTTGTTGTTGAACGGAATCTGGAATTACAGCAATGCCCTGGGCATAGTTGCCGGTTTGACCATCATATTTGGGGCTGTGTACATGTTGCGGGCTTATGGTTTGGCGATGTTTGGCGAAACCAACGAAGCGACCGCGCAATTTGCTGATCTGGACAGCCGGGAGTTCCTCATCATGGGAATAATATCCGGATTGGTTTTGGTTCTGGGCTTTTTCCCCCAACTATTGCTGAACATTTCCGACGCTGCGGTTCGGAATGTGATGAGCGCGGTACAATTTTAATTCAATTTGAAAGCAAGCTAAAAACGGCAGGGTAAAGCCTGCACCCGGAATATGAAAGCATTAT
>JAGWYI010000099.1 GCA_018969455.1 Bacteroidota bacterium
TTGGATCCGTTTGGCAGCCGCATCCACCAAAGATTTTAACATGTGCATACCCATTTCTGCGTTTGGAGCCTGGCCTGAGCTGAGAATTCGATGGAAGCCCAGTTGAATCAAGGCCTCTAAAGCCTCAAAGGGATGAGGTACAAAATCAAACACCCTGTGGCAAACGAGTTCCATCGTACCTGCGGCCTCGCGCGCTGCGTGCAGGAAATCCAGATCGAGGGCGCCTGAATGATTTGCAGCGCCGATCACCACGCCATGCGCTCCTGCCTCCGCACAAAACCGAATATCATCGAGCATAATGGCTTTTTCTTCCTCCTGAAACACAAAATGGCCTTCTCTTGGCCGAATCAACACCATGACCGGGATGGAAAGTGCCTGGCAAGCGGCCCGAACAAGCCCATAAGAAGGGGTTAAGCCGCCCACATCGAGGGCAGAACACAGTTCAATGCGATGCGCGCCCGCGGTTTGGGCATGAAGCGCCGATTGGATATTGGTGGCACAAATCTCCAGTATCATGACCTTGTTAGTTAATGCTTTATGGTTACCTTGCTGCGACAATCCGAAAAAAATGGTATGAATTGTTCCGGTCTTACGCTTTGCTTTTTACTGTTTTCGATGTCCTTGTGCGCACAAGATCTGCACTTTTCGCAGTTTTACAACCAGCCGCAAGCTTTTAATCCGGCATCTGCCGGCGCTTTTCGGGGCGCCATGCGTGGAGCCGCCATTTATCGAGCGCAATGGATGCAGGTTCCGGTTTCGTATCAAACATTTGACGGGTCATTTGATTGGAAAATAAGGAAAAGGGGCAAGCATGCCCTGGGTTTGGGTTGTTTATTACAAAGCGACCGTGCTGGCGACGGCGGTTTGAGTTGGCTCCAGGTGGGTGGAAATGCAGCCCTGCATCATGCACTTAATGCCCATCAGGGTTTTTCGATCGGTGGAGGTATTTCCATGATACAACGCAGCGTGAACACCTCCAAATTGTCGTTCAAAAGCCAATGGACAGGCGATTTATTCGATCCGGGCCTGCCTTCCAATGAGCCATTGATCAACAACAGCAGCCTTCGAACAAGTTTGGCAGCAGGTTTGCAGTGGTATTGGTATTCCAGCAAAAAACGAAGCTATGCGCAAGTAGGGTTTGGGCTGTTGCACCTCAACAGGCCCGAACTGGATTTTTCTGCCCAAACTGGATTTCGACTTCCGATGCGTGTAACAATTCAAACAGATTGTGCGTTACAGTTGAGCGAATGGCAGGATTTTGTATTTTTCGGCCAAATTCAGCAGATGCAGAAAAACCAGGAATGGGTTGCAGGCTTCGGACTCCGGCAAATTTTAAGCACCGGACCCGGAAATACCTCGGCTTTTCGGGCAAGCCTTGCCTATCGTTGGGGAGATGCCCTCATACCGGCAGTGCAACTGGAACGCAACAATTGGGTGTTGGGCTTGAGTTACGATTGGAACCTCTCCGACTTTCAAATTGCCACAAATCGAAGAGGAGGTATCGAAATCAGCCTTTTATACCAATTGCTGCCTGCTCCACCGCTGAAATACCTAAAATCCTGTCCGATTTTTTAATTTATTTATCCATTCTTTTAATCCTTTTAAGTTTCATTATTCCAAATACCCAATTGAACCCAGGGAAAATAAAATTACACACCGTGAATCGAATTCTTCCGCTTGCTGTTTTGTGTTTATGGTATACCGTATGTGTCGGACAATCGCTCCGTTCCTATGAACGCGCCGGTGATGAGGCCTATGAAAAAAAGGATTATGGGAGCGCCCTTCAATACTATGCAACCATTTTAGACAAAAAAATTGTTGATGTCGATTTGTTCTGGAAGTACGCCGAATCTGCTCGAATGGTATATGCGTTTTCCGAATCAGAAAAATATTACACCCGAATTCTGCAGTCTGGCAAGTCGGTCCGAAAATTTCCGCTTTTGTATTTGCGTTTGGCAGAGATAAAATTTGGAGAAGGGCAATACGATGAAGCCATTCATTACTATCAAACGTTTTTGGATCAAAATACCGATCCACAACTTGAAATTCAAGCCCAAACCGGCATTTCCGACGCTGAAACCGCCCTTCAAATTGCCGGAAAATTTGCCAAAGTCGAAATCCGGCATTTAGGCAAAGAAATCAACAGCCCTTATTCCGATTTTGCACCCTACCGGCTCGGCGATTCCTTGTTTTTCTCGTCGTACCGGTTCGACCACAAAAAGGAAACGACCTTCCCCAAATCCAAAATTACCCGGGTTATGATGTCGGTGCACGAAGGGCGCGCACGCGAGCCAGGGCGCGGATTTCCCAGCACCGATACCGCCCACATCGCACACACCGCTTTTTCTCCAGATGGTCATTTTATGTTTTTTACCGTATGTAAAAACAAGGATGTAAATGACATTCGTTGCGAACTCTGGCTTACCGTGGTGGATCGAAGGAATAAATGGCTTACTCCGGTTCGATTGCCCGATCCTATTAATTTGCCTGGGTACACCAGTACGCAACCCAGTGTGGGATATGACCAGCGATTTCAGGGCCTGGTACTGTGGTTTGCGAGCGACCGGCCAGGCGGAAAAGGCGACACCGATATTTGGTATGTGCCGCTCGATACCGTATTTTTTTGTCCTTGTGCCCTGCCCATTCCGGGTAAACCCATTCCACGTTTGCCCAAATTTACCAACCCGATTCCGGCCTCCTCCATCAATACGCCTCAACCGGAAGCTACGCCATTCTTTCACAGCGAAACCCAAACTTTGTATTTTGCCTCTGAGGGCTGGCCAGGACTGGGCGCTTTCGACCTTTTTTCAAGTAAAAAAACGGGCGATACCCTGCAAGTTCCCCAAAATCTGGGCATTGGCTTCAATTCCAGCTACAACGATGTTTACCCTTATCTTGATCCGTTGGGGCGCCAGGGCTATTTCAGCAGCAATCGGCCTGGCTCGTATTACCTGGATGAGCATAACAAGTTCTGCTGCAATGATTTATACGCATTTGAAATACCCGTCGATACCAATTCAAACCGAAAAACTTCATCGGCTTCCGATGAACGCTCGGTGTTAAAACCCATTGCACACAATGCAGCAAAAATGGGTATTACCCCACCCCAGCCCCGCCCCGAACCTGTTTTACATGATTTTGTAGGCTTGCCTCTGTATTTCGACAACGACGAGCCCGATAAACGTACCCTGCGCAGCACAACCCGGAAATCATATGAAGAAAGTGTACTGGCTTTTCTTGACCGACAAAATGCCTACCGGCTTCAATATGCTGCCGGACTGCTCGGAAATGCAAAAGATGTGGCGGAAAGCGAAATAGACGATTTTTTCGAATTGGAGGTACGCTCGGGTTACGATCGATTGATGCAAATGAGCAGAATCCTGCTGGAAAGGCTAAAATCGGGCGCTCAGGTGGAAATCCAGATTAAAGGCTTTACCAGTCCGCGTGCCAAAACGGATTACAACCTCCAATTGGGGAAACGCCGGGTGAGCAGTTTGAAAAACCATTTTAGCACGGTTTTGGATGGCGCATTGAAACCTTATTTGGCAAAGGGGCAACTTAAAATAACCGAATTGAGTTTTGGAGAAACGACCGCAAACGCAAGGGTAAGCGACAATCTGAAGGATGAACGCAATTCCATCTATCATCCTGAGGCAGCCCGGGAACGCCGGGTGGAAATAATTGAAATCAAAGAACAAGAATAGGTAAAAAAAATTTTGCCGTTTCAAGAGGCATTCATTTAAATTTGCCGCAAACGAACCTTGCGTCTGACAGGCTATAAAAAAAAGCCTGTTTGATGCATATTGATTAAAACCAAATTTTATCCGACCTTGGCTAAGAAACGCGTTGTCAAAGATTATGACTCTCTGCCGGAAGACATCATCCGGCTTATCAAGATGAAGTATCCAACCGGATACGCCGACCATCTGGTGTCTTATACCGATAAAGAAGGCAAAAAGGTTTCGGCCCTGCCTTTTGAAACCGATGACACTTATTATTTGATTCGGATGACCATTCTGGATGCCAAACGCATTGTAAAGGAGGATGAAGACTTTGACGAGGATGGCGTACTCAGAGGAGATTTTGCTGAAGTGGAAGTGGGCGATGAATTTGACGGGGAAGGTGAGGAAGACGATGACATCACCGATGGAACCTCTGATGAAGACGATCACATTATTGTGACCCGGCGTCGGGATGAGGAAGAGGATATTGCTGACGACACAGAATATTAAAAGCTATTCAGGAGCCCCGGATTGGGTTTTCTGCAAGGCTGAAGCACCTGCTCAGGGGGCTTCAGCCTTTTTTGTTTAAACATCAGGCCTGCATTGGGTAATTTTTTTAAGTTTTAAGTGCGAGTTTCCCAATTTTTTTAATCTTTGCTGGCATCAGTTGCAACAAAATTTTAAAAAACAAAACACATGAGCAACGCATCTGGCGCAAAGGCATACGCCAAACCTCAACTGCATTTTTGGCAAATCTGGAACATGAGTTTCGGTTTTTTAGGCATCCAATTTGGTTGGGCGCTACAAATGGCCAACATGAGCGCCATTTATGAATATCTGGGCGCCAAGCCCGACGAAATCCCCATGCTTTGGCTGGCAGCCCCGCTTACCGGTTTGTTGGTGCAACCCATCATCGGGTATATGAGCGACCACACCTGGAGCCCCCGATTTGGTCGCCGAAAACCCTATTTCCTGGTAGGCGCCATTCTGGCATCCTGTGCGCTGTTTATTATGCCCTCATCCAGCAGCCTGTGGATGGCCGCCGGCTTGTTGTGGATTATGGACGCCAGCATCAACATATCCATGGAACCTTTTCGGGCATTTGTGGCCGATATGCTACCAGAAGAACAACATACCAAAGGGTTTACCATGCAAAGTATGTTTATCGGACTAGGTGCAGTGGTTGCTTCCGCTTTGCCTTATATTCTGACCAATTTTTTTCACCTTGGCGCATCCGACAACTGTTCGAGTGTGAATGTGATCCCTTTTTCGGTAAAATTTTCGTTTTACATTGGCGCCGTGGCATTCATCAGTGCGGTTTTGTATACCATTTCCACCACCAAAGAATACCCTCCCGTAGATTTGGAGGCTTTTAAACAGGAAAAGGCTCAAAAAAGCGGCATTTTTACCGGAGCCCGGGAGATTTTTGATGCCATTTTGAAAATGCCCAAAACCATGCGTCAAATTGCCCTGGTGCAATTCCTGACCTGGCCAGGCTTGTTTTTGATGTGGTTTTATTTTGGTGTATCCATTACCCGCACCGTATTTCATTACGACGACAGTTTGAGCCAGTACGAGCCTTATTACAAAACCATGCAATGTTTGCAATCAGAGGGGAAAAGCGCCACGTTTGTCGATCTGGTAAATCAAACACCCAATGGAAAGCTCAGCGGGAATGAGCTCCTGAATACATTTTTAACACCGGAACGCCTGGGTCAAACGGTTGGCCCCAACATCAAACGCCGTATAGATGGCAATGAATGGGGCGGTATTTGTTTTGCATTCTATTCCCTTATTACCTTTTTGGCAGCATTCCTGCTTCCCTGGCTGGCCGACCGAAGCAGCAAACGGGCAACACATGCCCTTTGTTTGGTATTGGGCGCATGCGGCCTGTTTTCGGTAGGCTTTATTCACGATCCTTATCTTTTGCTGTTGTCTATGACCGGTGTAGGAATCGCATGGGCCAGTATATTGTCTATGCCTTACGCCATGCTGGCGCCAGCTCTTCCGGCTGATAAAACCGGAATATACATGGGTATTTTCAATTTCTTTATCGTTTTACCCGAAATTATGGCCACCCTCGGTTTCGGATGGATTATGGAACATGTTTTGCACAACGACCGGGTTTCGGCAGTTATGCTGGGCGGCGCACTGTTGAGCATCGCAGCCCTCATGTGCCTGTTTATTCAGGAAAAAAAGGCCATATCTTAAAGCAATTGAGGAAAAGGATGCCTTAAATTGGAAAAATTCGCGGTTTTTAAAAAACAATTTCCAAAAATCCGCTTTGCCATTTCAAACTTTCCCTACTTTTGCGCGCCTTTTTTGCGCACAACTCGAAATTTGTTTGAACCTTATTAATTTTTGAATTTAAAATGGCGAAACGCAAAGTTGACCAAACGGATACAGTGATTGCTGAGGAAGTATCCGGAACATCTGGATTGAATGTCCAAGCAATTTTGAATAAATATCAAAACATTATTCTGTATGTCGCAGGCGGTATTGTGGTGTTGGTATTAGGCTGGCTGGGTTATAAAAAACTCATTGTTGAGCCGAAACAAACCGAAGCCGTCGCATCCATGTGGCAGGCAGAACTTCAATTTGGTCGCGACTCCTTCCAGTTGGCACTTGAAAATCCGGGCGGCGGATTCGATGGCTTCCTGGCAATTGCCGACAAATACAGCGGCACTCCTGCCGGAAATCTGGCCAATTATTACTGTGGCGTATGTTACCTGCATACCGGCAATTACGACCAGGCACTGGAATACCTCAAAGATTACAGCGCAAGCACCGATGAAATGGCTGCTGTCAAAAACGGTTGCATCGGCGATGTTTATGCTGAAAAACAGGATTACAGCTCCGCCGAAAGCTATTACAAAAAGGCTGCAAATGCCAGTAAGAATGACCTCATTGCAGGATATTATCTGAAAAAACTGGGCATGTTCTACGAATTTCAGAATAAACAAGACGAAGCAATCAAGGCCTTCGAACGCCTCCGTAAGGACTTCCCAAATCCCGCCTCAAGCGATTGGCGCGAAGTGGAAAAATACATCTATCGGGCAGGCGCCGGAAAATAAACCCAGCCTGTTCTTTTGGAAAGGTACAAGATCGCATGGATGCGATTTTGTACCTTTTTTTGTTTTTTTTGAAAAAATAAAGCGCAATATTAAAATTAGGATTACATTTGCCCTGTTCCTCCTTAAAAGATAGTCTCTCCACTATACTAAGAATCGCAAAAAGATGTTATTACATCATCTTTAATCTGCTGATGCTTGGTCCGTTGTGCTGATTCCCAGCACGTATGCGGTATTCGAACAATCATTTTCTTATTAAAAACCATTCCGATATGAACACGACTTCTCGTGCTGGGTGGTTGGCCGTACTGATTCTTGGTATCGCTGTTCGCCTATCTGCCCAAAGTGGGGTGAGTGAAGAACTTGTACGCGCCGACAAACAATTTGATCTGTATGCATACAATTTGGCACTCAGGACCTATCAGGATATTTTAAAAAAGGATCCAGGTAACGCCCGTGCCCGCGCCCGCGTGGCCGAATGCTTTTTTCAACTCAACCGTCCGGAAGAATCGCTGGAGCACTTCGAAAAAGCCCTTGAAGTGCAAGATGTAGATCCCGAAGTGCGCCTCCATTATGGGCTCGCCCTGATGCAATCGGGCGATTATCCGGAAGCAAAAAAGCAATTCCGCTTTTATGCAGAAAGCAATGCCCGCGTAGGCAATCACTACCTGAAAATGTGTGATTATGCCCTGAAATCTGCTACCCAGGAAGCGGCCTATGTTGCCCGCAACGAGCCGCTCAATACGGAAGCTGCCGATTTTTCGCCAGCATTTTACGGCGTTCGCTTGGTGTACAATTCTGCCCGCACCGACATTGCACGCAAATCCCAATCCAAATCGGTATCAGACTGGACCGGCAGCGCGTATAACCAACTGTTTGTTACTCAACGCAATCCCGAAAGCGGTTTCCTCCAAAAACCTGCGCTCCTGCAAAGCGACCTTCAGGGTGCTTTGAATACAGGTCCTGCCGCATTCGCCCGAAATGGTCAAATGGTGGCTTATTGCAAAAATAATTTCATCAATGGCACCCGCCAAATTGCAGAAAAGGGCATCACCATGAGCCTTTATTTTAGCACCATTGACGAAAATGGCGCCTGGGGCGCCGAAAAACCCTTCTTCTTCAACGGTTCAGATTATGCCACCGGTTTCCCTGCACTCTCTGCCGATGGCAAAACCCTTATCTTCGCATCTACCCAGGAAGGCGGTTACGGCGGATGGGACCTGTACGTCAGCAATTATACAACAGCCGGCTGGAGCACTCCTCGAAATCTGGGTGCGCCCATCAATACGCCAGGAAATGAAATTACGCCCTTCCTTGATGGCCAAAATTTGTATTTCTCCTCCGATTGGCACGACGGATTTGGTGGAATGGATGTTTTTAAAGCCGATTTTGATGGAACTGAAGTTCAAAATATTTACCAACTCGGACTCGGAATCAATTCCCCGCGCGATGATTATGGTTTTATTTTCGACGCCAAACAAAACATCGGTTATCTGACCAGCAACCGCCTCGGCGGTCGCGGAAATGAAGACATCTGGCAAATACGCAAACAACGCCCGGATACCAACGACAACAGCACGGTTTTTACCCCTACCGATAAAAATTCCAAACCCGCTCAGTACAACACGTCCAACGTAACCACTCCAAACCGCGACAACAAGGAATATCTTCACCTTTTGGTGACCGACCAGGCAGGAAACCCGATTCCCAATGTGGCTGTTGATCTGGTTGACTGCGGATGCGCAACCGGCCGTACCGATGGCGCAGGAAAGTATTATTTCGAAGCGCTCAACCAACGCATCGATTGCTCCGTAAACCTTAGTTGCGATGGCTATCAGGATGCCTCGGTGGAATTGTATGCCTTCGGAAAACAAAACGTCCTGGTATCCATGAACCGGGATCAACGTCACGAATATACCGGATTGGTACTGGATGCCGCCACGAATGCCCCACTCTACAGCGTGGTTGTGCAATACCAAGACCCCGCAAGCGATCGATTTGTTCAAACCTCTACCGATGAAAACGGCCGATATTCGGTGGTGATTTCTGAAAATACAAATTATCAATTCGTTTTTGTAAAAGAAGCCTATAAAGACGGCGTTTTGAACCTCAAACCTCAAAAAACAGGCAATAAATACCGCCTCCCGGATGTGTTGCTCAAGGCCGACCTGCGTATCAAAAATCAGGAACTCAGCGCGTCCAATCAAATACCCATTGTATACAGCACGGAAACTAGCCCAAAATCCATCCGTAAATCAGATTTTACACCGGATGAATACGCAAGTACCCAACCCTTGCTCGGCTACTCGGTTCAACTGGAAGCCTCGCCCGATCCTATTCCAAATAGTCAACTCAAACGGCATGAATCTCTTTCCAAATATGGAAATATTTATGTGAAAACCGAAAATGCCGTACACAAGGTGCGATTGGGCATTTACCCCGGGCGCGAAGAAGCCCTGAAAAACATGCGCGAGGTAAATCGAAAATCGGAATATGGCGATGCATTCGTGGTGGAAGAACACGGTGTTGATAATTCCCTGGTGGTTGGTCCGCCCGCCAAATCGGTAATTGAAACTACACCAGTGGTTTACAATACAAAATCTTCGGCCAAAGGCCTAATTTCAAAAGGCTCAAGTACGGTACCTGCCATCTTGTATGCCGTTCAACTCGCTTCGTTCGATTCCGAAAAACCGCTGGCCGTTAAAGAATATACTTCCGTTGCCCCTATGGGGAACGTTTATACCAAAACGGAAAACGGTATGAACAAGGTGCGCCTCGGTGTTTGGAGCAATCATGATGACGCCCAAAATGCACTGGAAAGGGCCGTAAAACTGGGCTTTAAAGATGCAATTGTGATAACAGAAAAAGGAAGCGATGCCTCTCTTTATAATTTTATCCTGACAGAACCCGCAAGCAATTCAAGCAAAACACCCGCCACCTATAGCACCCAATCGTCTAATGTAGCCACCGGGCCTTATTTTGTAAAAATCGCGGTATTGTCTATTCCAGAACGATTTGATGAAACCCCGCTGAATGATTTGGGGAAAATTGAAAAACGGAAAGGTGATAAAGGCCTCACAACCATTCTTTTGGGCGGATTTCCGAGCATTGAATCGGCAACAAAAGCCCAAAATCGGGTTATTGGAAGAGGTTACGAAGACACTTATGTTGTTAAAGACGTAAAAGGAAAATTGGTGCGTCAATAAGTCCTGTTTCGTGCATAAGAATGCTGCCTTTTTAGGCTGTGATAAAAACCAATAGCCTGCCTTTTCAGGGCAGGCTATTGGTTTTTATGGTCTTTTTTGACCTTAAATTTTAGTCTGAATTAGTGAAAGTCAACGCTAAGCAAGGCCATAAAATGCTGTTTTCCTGGTACCCTTCTCTGTAGATGGCTCTAAACATCAAGGAACCTTTACAAGAATTCCACCCGCGTGTTCGCCTGTACGAAACAACACTTCATAGTAATACCAGCCAGCTGGCAAATCATGCAGGTTGATTTCATGGTTTTGCCGATTAAACGCACACAATTCCCCTGAACTGTTAAAAATGCGGATACTTTCTGGAAGTTCAGAACCGCTT
>JAGWYI010000100.1 GCA_018969455.1 Bacteroidota bacterium
GTAAAAACCCTTACCTGGATGTAAGTCAGCCCGGGTCGTACCTTGCCAAACTCAGCAGCGGTTGCGATTCTGCATTTGTTTTTTATCAGGTTGGAAGTTCTTCCATAAAGGTTCAAGTACAAAAAGATCTTTTTGAGATTAAACTGGGCGAAAACATTCAAATTGATGCGAGTGTGTCAAATTCGGGCAATCAGACCAATTTTCAATGGATAGATCCTCAAGCAGGATCCATCCTTTGCACCACTTGCTTATCAACCAGTGCACAGCCCTTCAACGATTTACAGTACATTGCCATTGCGAGCAACGAGTTGGGCTGTACCGATTCTGCGTTGGTACGTGTACGGGTGAAGAAAGACCGAAATATCTATTTCCCGAATGTCATCAATCCGCAAAATGCACAAACAGAAGGCAACGGGTATTTTTATGCTTCCGGCGATCCATTTACCATCATAGAAAAACTTTCGGTTTATTCGCGTTGGGGGGAAAAGTTGTTTGAAAACAGTCATGTTGCCCTCAACGACCCTTACATCGGCTGGAATGGAATCATTCGTGGGCAGGCAGCCAACCCGGGAGTGTACGTGTGGGTTGCAGAAGTGCTTTATTTGGATGGTGTTCGGGAAACCTTTCAGGGTGATGTGACGGTGGTTCGATAAAACCGGGGCTACCGATGCGTAAAAGATAGAAGCTTGTGGGCGTCTGCCCCATGTACGCTTATGGGTAACATGTTACATGCAATGGAAAAGACTTCACGCCAGCTTTCCAGACTACTCCTTTATGCTGCCGGGGAACGGATTCACCACAGTTTTCTGGCAGCGTAAAGGATAATATTTTGCTTTATTTTTTCTTTTTCTTCTTCCATTTGGCCAATTCGGCCTCATTTTTTTCAATTTCTTTCAATATGTTGTTCCATCCCGGACTGGGTTGTTCGGAGAAATTGATGGTTTCAGCATATTCATCGCGGCTGATTTCCAGGATTTGAATGGGTTTTCCGAGGAAACCTTCAATTTGTTCCAGAATTATTTTTTCCTCAGTGCTGCAAAAAGATACCGCTTTGCCTTTGCGCATACCCCTTCCGGTACGTCCGACGCGGTGTACATAATTTTCGGGTTGATCGGGCAGATCGTAATTAATCACCATATCCACATCTGGAATATCGATGCCGCGTGCGCTGACATCGGTAGCGATCAGGATTTTAAAGTTTCCGGCGCGGTAGTTATGGAGTACGTCTAGCCGGTCCTTTTGTTCTTTATCTCCGTGAATGGTTTTGCTATCGATATTTACCCTTTCCATGGCTTTTTGAACGCGTTCGGCTCGTACTTTGGTGCGTACGAAAACCAGGATTTTCGTGTCGGGATTTTCGCGCACCACGCGTTCCAGGAAGAAACGTTTATCGTCCATTTCAACAAAAGCGACGGTATGTTGTACATTTTTTGCGACGGGGTCTTTGGGTGAAATCTGGATTCGGATTGCGTTTCGGACCAGGGAATAGGCCAGTTTTTTGATGTTTTCGTTAATGGTTGCCGAAAAAAAGAGCGTTTGGCGTTTTTGGGGCAAATGTTTGATTACATCGCGAATATCCTTGATAAAGCCCATATCGAGCATTTGATCGGCTTCATCGAGGATGAGTATATCCACCTGATCGAGTTTGACGTATCCCTGGCTGATGAGATCGAACATACGACCAGGAGTGGCAACGAGCACGTCGATTCCCGCTTCCAGTTTTTGAATTTGGGGCGCCTGTTCTACCCCGCCAAAAATGCAGAGGGTTTGCACGCGGGTGTGCTTTCCGATTTGCTGAAACGCTTCGGTAATTTGCAAGGCGAGTTCACGGGTAGGTTCGAGTACAAGGCATCGAATTCCGTTGTTTCTGCTGTTTTTTTTGCCGGCATGCAGCATATGCAGGACAGGGATGGCGAATGCTGCCGTTTTTCCTGTTCCGGTTTGGGCGATGGCCAGTACATCTTCCCCTGCCAACACCGCTGGAATGGATTTAAATTGAATATCAGTGGGTCGCTTGAAACCGGCATCGGCCAGGTTACGCTTTATTTCCGGGGCTATCGGGTAATCTTCAAATTTCATTCGCGCTTGCTTTAAGGATCCTGCGCACCGATTTTTAAGGTATAGCTTGCACCCAAACCGATCCAGCAGCGCGCAGGATACCTGGCAAAGATACCGCTTAATACCTTCTTTTCAGGATAAAACGGCGGCCGCGTGTCTCGTGATCGGTAACAGCGAGCAATTCCCAACCATTTGCATAGAAATAATTCAATCCGTCTACCAGGCTACGGAAGTCAAACCGCTTTTTGTCTTTATCCGTTAAAAGATCATTGAGCGGTTCTGCCTGGCCATAATCGACATAGAAGCCGCATGCGCCGTCGTAAACCTTATAAACTGGATCCAGTTCCAGATACTGGCCTGTGTTTTCGGGCGTAAGCAACACGCCTTCTACATAAATTTGGGCTAAAGCGACCCGGGTGCAGGCAGATAAAAGCAGAAATAGAACAATTTTCTTCATGATGGTATCATTTTTTCAACAAAATAAAGGGATGAAAAACTACCATGCCGGGGTTTAACCCGGGCTTAACGCCTTCAGAGGCCTGCTTAACATTTAGGAAACGAATTGGGGATTCAGAAGCATGGACAACTCCTTTCCAGGAACGCCGGATCTGCCGAGGCGCCATTACAAATCAAAATTTACAGGCTCTTAGACGAAATTGAAGGGATGTCAGGCTACTGGCGTATCAAACATCCGCAAGGCGTTGGCAGTGGTCGTGCGTGCAATTTCAGCAAGCGGCAGCGCTTTGGCTTCCGACAACATTTCGGCAACATGGGTAATATAGGCGCTTTCATTGCGTTTGCCCCGGTGTGGCACAGGAGGCAAGTAGGGCGCATCTGTTTCCAGGACAATGGAATCGAGCGGAACCGTTCGCAAAATTTCGGGCAGATCAGATTTTGGGTAAGTTAAAGTACCGCCAATGCCCAACATAAACCCCAGGTCGATCATTTCCTGCGCTTCAGAACGGGTTCCGGAGAAACAGTGAAAAATGCCTCGCAAGCGCCCGTCCTGGCCTGCGCGCACGAGGTCGAGACATTCGCGGTTGGCTTCCCGCGCATGAATAACGATGGGTCGGTTCAGGTCTTTAGCCCATTCAATTTGGCGGGCGAAGGCAATTTTCTGAATCGGAAGCGTAGTTTTATCCCAATACAGGTCAATGCCTGTTTCACCAATTCCAACCCAGGTACGCTGGCCCAACCAGAATTCAACGGTTTCGAGTTCTTTCAGGTAGGTATCGGGGTGTACCGAGCCCGGGTGAAGGCCCATCATGGCAAAGCAATATTCAGGGAATTCAGCTTCCAAATCCAGCATAGGCTGGATGGATTCGGCATCGATATTAGGCAAGTACATACGCGCCACACCGTGCGCAAGGGCGCGCCGAACCATTTCCGCACGGTCATTATCAAATTTTTTGGAATACAAATGCGCGTGTGTATCAATCAATTGATGCATAAGGGCAAGATAAAAATTTCGAATCCGGATTTTTAAGTGCAAAAATACGAGAATGCGCATCAAGTTCGGGCAGTAATCGGGGAAATTCCCCTACATTTAGGGTCAGATTTTTCCATTTACACGACACACAACACCCTATGCTTTCCCAATTCAAACAGAACCGATGGTATTGGCTCGCTGCATGCGGCGTGCTGGCGCTTGGCGCCTTTTTGTATATGCGCAGCCAGCGCATTGTACGGAACGAAGCTTATTTTGAAGCCGTTTCCAATTACATTTACGCCTTCAGTTCGGGCTCAATTGGCCGAACTGATGCAATTCGGGTGCGATTTGTACACGCTGCGATCCAACCGGAGCAGGTTGGACAAGCCGTTTCCCCGTCTATTTTTACGGTAAGTCCTTCTATTTCCGGGAAGGCCGTTTGGGAGGATGACCATACAATCAAATTACAGCCGGATGCGCCGCTGTCTGCCGGAAAAAAATATACCGGGCGGGTACATTTGGCCCGAATTTACCCCGGTGTTCCGTCAATCGCCAGGGTATTCGAATTCAACTTTAATGTACGCGCCCTTGCCTGTGAGGTGGTTTCAGACGGCATACAAACCGATGCATACGACCCGCATTTGCAAAAAATTACGGGTAGGGTGCATATAAATGAGGCCGTTTCGAACGAGCAAGTAGAAAAAATGCTTAAAGCCCAACAAGGCGCCAAAACCCTGTTGGTGAGTTGGAATCACCAGGAAGGCGGCAAAACCCATGAATTTGTGGTGAATGGTGTTCAGCGCAGCAAGGTACGCAGCCAAGTGCAGCTATATTGGGACGCCAGTGTGATCGGTCTTGAGCGCAAGGGCAAACTGGAGCAAGTAGTGGCTGCACTTGACGAATTTGTGGTACTCAACGCCCTTGCTGTACAGGTTGACGAACAATACGCCCTGATCAATTTTTCCGATCCGGTGTCGCCTGACCAGGATTTGAACGGATTGATTCGAATAGAAGGCGCTACAGGCTTGCGGTATGTAGTAGACGGAAATTTTGTGCGCGTGTATCCTGCATCCCGGCTAAACGGTTCGGCAATTTTAAAAATCGGCTCCGGCATAAAAAACAAGGCGGGGATGATTTTGAACAACCCGGGCGACTGGACGCTTGATTTTGCGGATCTGAAGCCCTCTGTGCGCCTGGTTGGGCGCGGGGCCATCATTCCACCCGCCAACAATGGCAGCGTTATTTTCCCTTTTGAGGCTGTAGGACTGAACGCCGTAGACATTGAAATATTTAAAATATTTAATTCCAATATCTTACAGTTTTTGCAGCTCAATGAAATTGAAGGCGAACAGGAACTGGAACGTGTAGGCAAAATTGTGCGTCAACAAAAAGTAAGTCTGCGGGAACTTGACCCCGATGCGGATACACGCAATTGGCAACGGTATGCATTGGATTTGAAAGACATGATCAAGCAGGATCCGGGGGCAATATACCAGGTGCGCATCGCATTCCGACGTGGATACACCGATTTAAACTGCCCAACAGCCCAAAAAGTAGACGAGGCCAGCGGCAAGGCTGAGGATGAGGACGATCTTTCCCATATTGGCGTACGCGACGAAGATGGAAATCTGGTAAGCATCATGGGAGGATACCGGGGTATTTACTGGACCGATCAAGAAGGTTGGTACTATGGCGAAGAGGACGAAAATGGCGAACCCGATGACAACCAATACAGTTGGTCGAAACGAGAAGAGCCCTGCCGAAAAGAGTATTACAATTCGGAGCATTTTACGAGCAGAAACGTATTTGTGAGTGATTTGGGACTCACTGCAAAACGCGGCCGAGATGGCTCCCTGTTTTTGGCTGTAAGCGACCTGTTGACAGCCCAACCCGTGAATGGTGTTGATTTGGAATTGTTTAGTTATCAATTGCAATCCATCACCAAGGTGCGTACCAACAACAGCGGTACGGTAATGCTCGAATCTTTGCGTGAAGCGCCATTTGTGGTGGTCGCCACCGGCTCAAATCGGCGTGGTTATTTGCGCATGGCCGACGGCAATTCCCTGAGTCTCAGCCGATTCGATGTGGAGGGCATCGAAGCTCAGAAAGGGCTAAAAGGCTATTTGTATGGGGAGCGCGGCGTTTGGCGACCTGGCGACTCTCTCTATCTCAATTTTGTGCTGGAAGACAAAACAGGCAAGTTGCCCCCCAACCATCCGGTTACGCTGGAGTTGACCGACCCGCGGGGTGCTTTGCAATACCGCATGATACAAACCCAAAATGTAGGCGGCGTATACCCCCTGCATGCAGTAACCCGCCCGGAAGCGCCAACCGGCAACTGGATTGCAAAAGTATCGGTGGGTGGCGCCAATTTTACCCAAACGCTTAAGATTGAAACAGTTAAGCCCAACCGCCTGAAACTTGATCTCAATTTTGGCAAAAAAGAACTTAGTACTGCCGACAATGCCCTGGTAGGCAAACTCAACGTCAGCTGGTTGCATGGGGCCGTTGCCCGCAACCTCAAAGCCAAGGTGGAATTGCAAATGCGGGCAGTTAAAACCGAGTTTAAAAATCACCGCGACTTTGTATTTGACGATCCGGCCCGGTCGTTTTACAGCGACCCCCAAACCTTGTTTGATGGAACCGTAGACCAAAACGGCAATGCCAGTGTGCCCCTCAACCTGGGTGAAATTGCCGAACCCCCAGGGAAATTGGTGGCTTCCATGAAAATAAGAGCATTTGAAAACAGCGGCGATTTCAGTACCGATAACTTCAGCATGGATTATTTCCCTTACAACTCTTTTGTAGGGGTATCTATTCCAACTGGACAATGGGGGCAAAAAACCATTGGAGAACGCGGCGGGGTTGTCCGATTTGTTTGCGTTGATAAAAATGGACGTCCGCAAGCGGGCAAAAAACTCAAAGTACGTCTGTTCCGCTGCGACTGGCGTTGGTGGTGGGATGAGGATTATAACTCCAATGTGGCCCAATTCAATTCAGCAGAAAGCGTCAACGCCCTCGATGCGCAGGACTTGACCACCGATGGGAACGGTTTGACAAGCTGGAAAATAAAACCCGACAACAGCTGGGGCCGATTCTTTGTACGGGTGCAGGATGAAGCGGGCGGACATGCAGCGGGCGATTTCTTCTGGCGGGGATATCCCGATCAGTTGGACGATATTCGAAGTCGGAATGCAGCGGCCATGTTGGCGTTTACCCTCGACAAGCCACAATATCAAGTAGGAGAAGAGGTTACCCTCAAAGTGCCTGCAAGTGAGTCGGGCCGTATTTTGCTTACCATTGAAAATGGCAGCCGGGTTGTGCAACATTATTGGTTCGATGCAAAAGCAGGTGATAATTTGCTGAAATTCCGCACTTCCGAAGCCATGGCGCCCACCGTATATGCGCATGTAAGCCTAATGCAACCGCATGCCCAAACCAAAAACGACCTGCCCATCCGGATGTACGGCGTTATGCCCGTACAGGTTGAAAACCCACAAACTCATCTCAATCCGGTAATTGAAATGGCCGATGTGCTCAAGCCCGATGAAAACTTTACCGTTGCTGTGAAGGAAGCAGCAGGTCGTGCGTGTACTTACACGCTTGCCATCGTAGACGAGGGCTTACTTGATCTCACCCGATTCAAAACGCCCAATCCCTGGGATGCATTCTATGCGCGCGAGGCATTGGGTGTAAAAACCTGGGATATATACGATTATGTATTGGGCGCCTATGGGGCCGAACTCGAGCGCATCCTCGCAATTGGGGGCGACGGGATTAATCAAAAATCAAAAAATGCGGCACAAGTAAACCGTTTTAAACCTGCCGTGCTGCATTTGGGGCCCTTCAAACTGGAAAAAGGGCAAGTTGCCCGACACAACCTCAAAATCGAGAACTATGTTGGTTCGGTGCGGGTGATGTTGGTATGTTCGGCGCCAGCAAGCGCCGGAAACAGTGCTTATGGTGCAGCAGAAAAAACCTGCCCGGTGCGGAAACCCCTTATGCTGCTTCCTACCCTGCCGCGGGTGCTCGGCCCGGGAGAAACCTTGCGTTTGCCTGTAGATGTTTTCGCCATGGACCCCAAAGTGAACAACGCCGAGGTACGTGTGGTGGAGCAATCCGGGCTGGTTTCGGTGCAAGGGCCCAACAGCAATACCCTGCTATTTAAGGAGCCCGGTGAACAAATGACCTATTTCGAACTCAAAGTGGGCAATAAAACGGGTGCGGCTCATTTTAGCATTGTAGCCCAGGGAGGCGGAGAAACCACTACCCAAGCTATCGATATAGAGGTTCGCAACCCCAACCCGGGTGTTTTGCGCGTACAGGAAGCGGTAATCGAACCCGGAAAAAGCTGGTCGGCCAATCCGGGCCTTGTGGATTTGACCGAAATCAATCAGGCAATGGTAGAACTGAGCACCATCCCTCCCATCAATCTGTCTCGTCAACTCGAATATTTGTTGCAATATCCGCACGGATGTATTGAACAAACCACCTCAGCAGCGTTCCCGCAACTGTATGTAGACCTGATTGCCCCCTTAGATGCGGCCCAAAAGAACAGGGTTCAGAAAAGCATCAGCGACGCCATCATGCGTTTACAATTGTTTCAAACCGGAAATGGCGGGTTCGGATACTGGCCGGGCGATCAAACACCCAGCGATTGGGGTAGTTCCTATGCAGGTCATTTTTTGCTGGAAGCCAAAAATAAAGGGTATAACGTGCCGCAAAATATGCTCGAGCGCTGGATCAACTACCAATCAAACGTAGCCCGAACCACCGAATTTTCCCTTGGAAACAGCAATGCCTGGGAAATCAACGATAAGTTGCTGAATGCCGCTTACCGGTTTTATACCCTCGCACTGGCCGGGAAACCCGATTTGGCCGGCATGAATCGCATGCGTGAGGTAAAAAAGAAATTTGACAATTCAGGCGCTTTGCTGGCCGCAGCCTATGCCCTTGCCGGAAAATCGGAAGCAGCCAAAGACCTGATCAACGACGGCAGCATGACTACCTTTTATTACGAATGGTGGGGCAATACATTTGGCAGCTTCACACGCGACCAGGCACTTAAACTGGAAATTTATGCGCAACTGGGCGACAGCAAACGCGCTGCCGAAGCCGCGCAAAGTGTGGCCAACCGCATTTCCATGAACGACGGCTGGTCCTCAACCCAGGAAATTGCCACTTCCCTGCGCGCCTTGTCAAAATACATCGATAAATTCAACAACAATGAAAAACCGGCATGCACACTTAAAATCGGAGAAAATGAAACCGCGGTGAGCAGTGGAAAACCATTTTATACTCAAAACTTCACCAGTCAGGCAGGCAGCGCGCTAACCGTAAAAAACACTGGTAAAACCCGATTGTACCTTCGTTTGTTGTATGCAGGGAAACCGTCTACCGGTTCAGCGCTGGCAACGGCAGCCAACCTGGCCATGACCGTGAAATACACCGATATGAATGGGGCTGCTCTGGATGTAAGCCGCATCAAACAAGGAGTTGATTTTGTGGCAGAAGTGCGCATCGCGCGCAACAGCACCTTCAATTTTAACTTTCAGGAACTGGCCCTTACGCAAATATTCCCCTCCGGTTGGGAAATTATGAATACACGTATGAGCGCTGTAAGCAACGTTAATTCCGACAAGCTCGATTATCAGGATATTCGCGACGATCGTGTTTTGAGCTATTTTGATTTGGCAAACGGCAGCAATCCAATTACCGTGCGCATGCAACTCCATGCAGCCTATGCAGGTAAATATTATTTGCCGCCTACCAGTTGCGAGGCTATGTACGACAACCGCATTGCCGCTAGCAATCCAGGGAAATGGGTGGAAGTGTACTGATTGCACCCCGAAAACAATCGTATGAAAATGCAGGAGCCGCAATGTTGTGGCTCCTGCATTTCAATTTCAGAAGAAGTAAATTGCCCTGGGGGCACACAAACCCGGCTTCCAGTTGTACAAGAGCGCCGGAAAATTGCATTTCTTTGCAGGTAATTGCATCCCGATTTCAAATACCGAATTCACCATCGTCGAAACAGCCTCCTGCTTTTGAGGATCTGAGACATTCAGCGTTTGGTATTGTGCCATATCGTATTCTGCCAACATTTGGGCATACCGCTGTACTTTTTTCCCGTAATATCCAAAGCCCGACAACCAACATTGGTGGAAATCACAACCCAAATTCCGCATTTGCCGGTACAATTTGAATGGAACTTGTTCAAACAGTTGTTCCGACATATACAAAACCGGACGATAACCCTGACAGTTCAGGTTCCAGATAGCGGTCAGGATTTGTATTTCATTGTAAACAGGTTTATTCAGCGTAATCAATACGCTCGTACCACAAAATGTAAGCAGGCTGTCGTTGGAGATTACATCAACCGGATAAATGCCCAGGGATTGAAAATGGATAATGAGGCCATTGTTCTGCAAATTTTGTTGTACCAGGGCTGCCTGTTTTCGTATTTTATCGGGCTTCGTTTTGTTAAAATCTATCACATATTCTTCAAATACTGCCTCCAAAGCAAGCAGCATATTGAATGCTTCGGAAATATTGGCAGTACCTTCTGAAACTGCTTTTGGCTTACATCCAGGCTGCGTTACGCGACCAGGCGGTTTACAAAAAAAACTGATTGACATATTAAAAATTTAAAGATGCAATGCTCTAATTTACATAAGCAAAATTCACCTGTTTTAAAGCAAGTCTTCCTTTCAAACATGTAAAAAAAGACAAAAAGCATCTAAAGATGCCTTTTAACAGCCATTTTGTTTTTCCTAAAACATGTAAAAAGTTAAAAACATCCCATAATCATGCAATAAGTCCCAGGAATAATGTCTACCCATGTAAATGACCTAAATCATGCAAAAAAGTACAACACTAC
>JAGWYI010000759.1 GCA_018969455.1 Bacteroidota bacterium
CTTATGCCTATACAAGATCCGTTTATTCGTGCTTTGCAATCCAACCTGAACGGCCCACTGCCGGGCCGGGCAGCCCAGTACCGCATGGCCAACCTGCGGCGTATTGAGGAATTAAATGAGCGCCGGGAACCGCCTGCGCATGCCAAAGTTGCCTGTGTGCTCAATTTGCTGTTTAAGTCGGATGGAAACTGGCATACGGTGCTGATCCAAAGAACCGAAAACCCGCGCGACCGCCACAGCGGACAGGTGAGTTTTCCGGGAGGGCGTTACGAAGAAAGCGACGGCGCACTGGAAAATGTGGCACTCCGGGAGGCTGAAGAGGAAATCGGCATTCCGCCAACATCGGTGCTGCTGCTGGGCAGGCTCACCGACCTGTATATTCCGGTAAGTAATTTTCTGGTACATCCCTTTGTCGGTGTACTTAAAGATGAACCCGCATTCAAATTGCAGGAAAACGAAGTGGCCGCGGTGCTGACACCTCCCGTGCTGCATTTCGCCAACCCGGAGATTAAAAAAACGAAGGATCTGCACATTCAGGAGGGCTTGACGCTTAAAAATGTGCCCTATTACGATGTGAATGGGGCTGTGGTATGGGGCGCAACAGCAATGATCATCAGCGAATTTGTCGAGATCCTGCCCATGAAACCAGCGGCCTCGGGCCCGTTTTGAAAGTCAAACTGCCGCTTTTGCATTTTTTAATAAAATATTTCGCCCTGCGGTAGGGTGTTTTTCTGGAAGCCCGTTTTGTATTTGTAATCGAACACAACAACCGATTTTATCTTTAACCCATTCACGATTCGCAACCATGCAAAAACAAATTCGAATTGGTCTGATCCTGACCACCGCTCTTCTGCTCATTTTCATCGCAGCCTGTAAAAAAGAAACGCCTGCCGATCAGGCTACCTTGGACAGCGCCAAACAAGCACTGGCAAATCAACAATTGATTATCAATTCATTCAACATCGCCCAACGCGGCGCCGAAAAAGCATCCGGTTTGATGAAGGCCGATGACCGTACCGATACCTGTGGCATTCTCACGGTTACCCCAAGCGATCCGCTGGCTTTCCCAAAAGTGATATCCGTCGATTTTGGCGCCGGATGCACCGATGGCGATGGTAAGTTCAAATCCGGTAAGGTGACGATGACCGTAGGCGCCATCTGGCAACCCAATTCCAGCATCATCGTTACCTATGATAACTACTCCGAAAATGGCGCAAAACTGCAGGGGACTTTTACTTTCAAAAATATCAGCACCGCAAATGCCGGTATCTTTGAAATCATTGCCCAAGACATTAAATACGTAGATGCCAATAATTATTCCGTGGCATACAACGCCACCCAAACCTATACCCAGATTTATGGCCATGCCAGCTGGTGGGACTGGAGCGATGATGTATACAACATCACCGGCAGCATCAACTCTGTGCTGACCAATGGTGAAAAGGTAGATTGGACCATCAAAACGCCGCTGGTAAAAGCAAATAATTGCTATTGGGTAAGCGCAGGTACAGGTTTGCTGAGCATCAATGGCCTGGATTACCTCATTGATTACGGAAATGGCAATTGCGACAACAAAGCCACTGCTACCGTAAATGGCCAGACCTACAACATTACACTGTAATAAATTGATCT
>JAGWYI010000101.1 GCA_018969455.1 Bacteroidota bacterium
CTGTTTTTGTATGGGAAAACGGATCCAACAACCCCAACCGAACGGTTTCTCAAAGCGGTACTTACAGCGTAAGCATCAGCAACAGCGACTGTTCTGTTCAAAGCGCCGTTACCATCAACATACCTCCCATCTTTACGGTAAATCTCGGACCCGACACCACCGTACGCGCAGGCCAAACCGTGAAATTGAATGCAATTATAAATTCTCCCGACCCACTCGGGCCCTTTGTTTATGCCTGGACGCCCGTCGATGGATCGCTCAGCTGCTCTGATTGTCCAAACCCCATCGCCACCATCAACAATACCGTCACCTATGTCGTAAAGGTAAGCGGCCAAAACACTTGCATTTTTAGCGATTCCATCACCATTACCGTGGATAGTTTGCCCATATTTTTCCCAAATGCCTTCACTCCAAACGGCGATGGAACCAATGATGTGTTCTGGCTATTGGGCGGTCGGGGCGATGAGGTGGTCCGAAATTTTGAAGTGTACAATCGCTGGGGAAATCGGGTTTTCAGAAGCGTCAATTACACACTCGCCAACAAGGGAGGCGCCTGGAACGGCAAGGATGCCGATGGTGTGGAGGCCCCGACTGATGTGTATTACTGGGTGGCTGAAATTTTGTATAAAAACGGGAAAGTGGAGCCCCGAAAAGGGCAGCTGACCTTGATCCGATAGCAGGGAGTACGGCTTTCATTTGGGTGAATGGTGTGCGCAACAAAACAAGTGTTCCCCAAAACCGCATATCTGCGTATCTTTGCCCGCTATGGATTTTTTAAACCAACACATTCAAGCCCTTGTTTTTGCCTCTCCGGGTCCGGTGCCCTTAGCCGAGCTGCGCAGCGTGCTCCAGGAGGCATTTCAGTCGGAAATCGGCGAAGAAACCTTGCTGGAGGCCCTTCAAGCCGTGCAAAATCAGTTTCAACAACCCGAATTTGCCTTCGAACTGGTTGAAATTGCCGGCGGGTACCAGTTTTTAACCAAAGGCGCCTACCACCCTTCGGTAGCCATACACCTCAAGCAAACCACCAAAAAACGCCTGTCGCAGGCCGCACTCGAAACCCTGGCCATTACGGCATACAAGCAGCCCATCAGCCGCTCGGAACTGGAGGAAATACGGGGCGTAAATTGCGACTATGCCATTCAAAAACTTTTGGAAAAAGAACTTGTTATGATAGTAGGCAGAAGCGAAGGTCCCGGACGCCCGCTTCTGTATGGTACCACCGACAAGTTTATGGATTATATGGGCATTAAAACCTTGAGTGATCTGCCCAAAACCAAAGATTTTAAAGAGGTGGAAAATACCATAGGAGAAGCCGAAAACCTGGAGCCCCTGCCCACTGAAAACCCCGAATTGCCGCCTCCAACCGCATAAAATTGCTGCAACCCATGGATGCTCCGCTCGTAAATCGCGTTGCCAACAGCGCACTCGTAACCATTGATCTGGAAAATTTGTATCCCGAAGGTGAAATCGTGCCCTTCGATTTAAAGAATTACCTCTTCATGGAGCTGATTTTAAAGGAAAAAGACTTCCGGGAGGCTTTAAAATCCCATGATTGGGCACAATATACAGGCAAAAACCTGGCTGTTTTTTGCTCCGCCGATGCCATTATCCCCATGTGGGCCTACATGCTGGTGGCTTCCTACGCAGCCCCCTGCGCGCGCGACGTAGCCCAAACAACTCCCGAACAATTCATAGAAACGGCTTTTACCAAAAAATTGGCCGCGCTCGACCTGTCTGAATACGAAGGCAAACGCCTGGTTATCAAAGGTTGCAGTGATAAACCTGTGCCACCCTCGGCCTATCTCGAAATTACACGGCGTTTACAACCATTTGCTTTGAGTATTATGTTCGGGGAGCCCTGCTCCACAGTGCCGGTGTATAAAAAGACTACGGATAAAAGCGTTTGAGGGAAATTATACCAGGATTCGCCGGAAAATCAGGATGGATTTCGCTGATTTATAAAGATTGCTGTACCCAAAACCTGGCGTCGTGAAGTATAAAAAATGACACGGAGTTGCACAGAGGATACGGAGTTACACGGAGGGAATTTGAATATTATGAATAACTGAGCCTATGCTTTTTTCCGTGTAATTCCGTCCTTTCGCGGATCTCCTTGGAACTGTTTTTATACCAGGATTCGCCGGAAAATCAGGATGGATTTCGCTGATTTATAAAGACCGCTGTACCCAAAACCTGGCGGCATAAAGTATAGAAACTGTGCTTTTATAAAAAGCGAAACATTATTTTTCCCAAATTGAGGTAACAAACCTTTCGAGTGGTGGATTTACAAATGACGGCCTTACCAACCTGAAACATAACCATTCTGTAAATCCATCAAATCGTTTCGCTCTATTATGAAACCCAAATTTGCCCATGGCGCTCCGCTGCGCGGACTGGCCACCAATCCCCGTTCCTCCTTGTTTGAAGGCACATTTGGCCGGATGTTTCGCACCCTGCCCGCTGCTGTTTTCCTGAAAGATGACCTCATCAATCTGGCAAAAGCCATGTCGGCCGACCCAGACCCGGCAACACCACCGGAAGAAATTGATTCTGAAGAGAATTCGGCCATCGATGCAGGTTACACCTATTTAGGCCAGTTCATTGACCATGATTTAACTTTTGATCCAGCCAGTTCCTTGCAACGACTCAACGACCCCGATGGTCTGGTAGATTACCGCACCCCTCGCTTCGACCTCGACAGCATGTACGGCCGCGGCCCCGACGACCAACCCTACCTGTACGCCAGCGATGGCATCCGGATGTTGCTGGGCCGAAAATTATCAGGAAACGGCGATTCCGGCACTCGCGACCTGCCCCGCATTGCATCCGATCGCATGTCGGACAAAGACATGCCCGACCGCGCGCTCATTGGCGATCCGCGAAACGACGAAAATGTGATTGTTTCTCAACTACATGCCATTTTTCTGCGTTTTCACAACCGCGTGGCCGATTTTTTGGAAGAAATAAATGGGAGAACCACCTTTGGGGAAGTTCAAAAAATGGTGCGTTGGCACTATCAATGGGTGGTGCTGTATGATTTTCTGCCCACCATCATTGGCCAACAGAATATGGCAGAGGTATTGCCTGGCATTTCTAATTCCTACTATTCCGAGTCGAAAACACCCAATCTGGAATATTATTCCTGGAAAAACGAGCCCTACATGCCCGTGGAATTCAGTGTGGCCGCCTATCGCTTCGGGCACTCCATGGTACGCCCGTTTTACCTATTGAACAAAAATCTGGATTTGATTCCATTGTTCGACCGATTCGGAAAAGGAGAAACCCTGGTGGGCTTTCATGCTTTCCCGGAAAATTGGGCAATCGATTGGGATTTGTTTTTTGGCCCTGCAGCAGAAACCGGCAGAATGCGGGTGCAAAAATCCTACAAAATTGATACCTCGGTATCCAACCCGATGGCCAATCTGCCCAATGTAATTGCTGGCGATGAGTTTTCAATTGCAGCCCGCAACTTGTTGCGCGGAAATAACATGGGGCTTCCATCCGGGCAGGATATCGCTCGGCTGATGGGCCTTACACCCATACCCGACGAAAAGTTGATTGTCGGAAAGGCAACCGTGGAAGAACAGTCAAATAATCGAACTATTCTTGAAATTAGCCCGAATTTCAAGGGAAATGCGCCTCTTTGGTTTTATATTCTGGCGGAAGCCCGGCATTTTTCTTACAAAGGGGATGACTCTGCCGCGTTTCACCTCGGCCCAGTTGGCAGCCGAATCGTAGGCGAAGTGTTTTTGGGACTTTTGCTCGGCGATTTCCATTCCTTTCTGTATCAGGATCCAAACTGGAAACCTTTTGCCCAATTCCAACAAAACGGCACTTTCAAAATGCGCGACCTGATCCGGCAGGCAAAGTTGGCCAAATAAGCCGGGGAAGTGTGCCATTGCATTTATCCAACCAAATTTAACCGTTCCCACTCGGAGGAAGGCCTCGGCCTTCCTTCCCATTTTTCCTTCCCATGAAATCCTTTTCCTTGATCCCCTTAATTTTTCTCATCATGAATTCGGCCGAAATAAACGCACAGGATCCTGCAGAATATTATGAAAATCAGGAAATTATTGAAAAACTCTGCGACGAAATGCTCAACCAGCCGCTGGGCTTTTCCAATAGCAAACTCAATCATTTGCTGGAATATGAAATCCCAAAATCCCGATTGAAACAATACACCAACGAACTTTTTAATGCACAAACCGGAATTGTCTCCAACCGGGCTGATACGCATACCGGCGCCATGGGCTGGTTAAACAAACATGATTTAAAAGTCCGAAAAAGGATATACGACAAGCGCGTAAAAAAGATGGGAAAATGCCCTGAAAACTGGATAAAAGTGCTCGCTGAGGGCGATTCCTGGTTTGAATACCCCATTTACTTACGCGATATCATTTCCCACCTGATCCGAAAGGAAAAGCATTTTGTCATCAAAAGCGTCGCAGCAGGCGGCGAATGGATGGCCAACATGCTCTATGAACGGGAATACCTCTATTACCTGACTGCCATGCGGCCCGATGTGTTTTTGGTAAGCGGCGGCGGAAACGACATCATGGGCGAACAAATGGGCGCTTTGGTTGATTTGAAACCCCGTTTGTTGCCTTTTACGAATGAATCAGATGAAATGTACGCTAAAAATGAAGCCATCTACTTTCAGGAATATACCTATTGGGTGCGCCACCGAATGACTGCAAAAGCCAATGAACCGCATTTTGCACACGAAGATTTCAGTCAATTCCCGCTACCCCATGATTTAAAAGCCCAAATCGATACCTTGAAAGAAAATGAATATGATAAAGTATTGTATGAGAAAATAATACGCGGAAGGAAATTTTTAAATACCAATTTTTTTGCCTTCATGCGCATGCTGCAGTTTCAATACATGTTTATGCATAAAACAATTGAAGCGGAAGATCCCGCCTTTTATAATTCCTTGCTGATCATCACCCAGGGCTACGATTACCCCTACCCGTCCTACAGCCGAAAATTTCCTTTTATGCGTTGGCTACTGAATACCGTCATGCGCAACGGGCGCTGGCTGAAAGCGCCGCTTCAAATAAAAGGCATCCTCGATCCGGCTGATCAGGAGGCGGTTATGGCTGCCATGATTTTTGAGTACAATGAAATGATGATTGATTTGAGCAGCCGTTACCTCAACATGTGCCACATTGATTCACGCGGGGTTGCGCAACATCTTTTTCCGAACGACCCCAAAAAAGCCTGGTTTGACGAGCCGCACGTGAAAAGTGTGGTGTTTCGCAAAATTGCAGCCCAATATGCCGAATGCATCAAAGCCCACAAAACCATTTTGAACGAAAGAGGGGAAGCCGAAAAAGCAAAAAAACAGCCACAGACAGGTGGCCAATCTCAACAAGCTTATAGCCCAAAAGTATTTAAAGTAGTAAATAATTAAATGTATAAATATTTTATTTTAAATCATTTTTTTAAAACAAACACTGTTCTCAACCCCAATGTATTGCCCGTAATTGGGAATGAGGCGATACCCGTTTTTTTCGTAAAGGGCAATGGCCTCGGGCTGTTGTTTGCCGGTTTCGAGTACGCAGGTATGGCACTCAAGTTCCCGTGCCCAGTTTTCCAAAGCAAGCAATACCTGGGTGGCAAGTCCTTGTTTGCGCGCCTCCTGGCGCACAAACATGCGTTTTACCTCCATCTCCCCGGGAGCGAATGCCTTAATGGCCCCGCATCCACAAGCCAACCCATTGGAATACGCTATAACGGCATGTTGTATGGCTTCAATGTGGTTAAACTGGTGGTAAAAAGCATGATCTTCACCGTCGCGTACAGCCAGCTCCGCATCAAGCAAACGAACCAGGCCGACAAAATCGGGGTGCGTGGCATCCGTTCTAAGCAACTCAATCATTTCAGGAGATGTTTTCCGGGGTTTGAATAAATTGTCGCTCGTACAATTCCCGATACTTGCCGCCCTCATTGAGCATCAATTGTTCGTGCGGACCAAATTCTTGCACCAAACCTTTGTCGAGCACCAGAATGTTGTTGGCATGGCGGATGGTAGACAAACGATGAGCGATGATGATGCTGGTCCGTTTTTCAATCAAGGTTTCAATCGCATGCTGGATGATCGATTCAGATTCCGGATCAATGGAAGAAGTTGCCTCGTCGAGAATCAGGATGTCGGGGTTGAATACCAAGGCGCGTACAAAGGAAATTAACTGCCGTTGCCCCATGGACAGGGTAGCGCCGCGCTCCATCACTTCATACCCGTAAGCACCAGGTAATTTTTGGATAAAATCATGTGCGCCAATCATTTTTGAAGCCTCCACAACGGCTTCTTCCGAAATAGAGCCGTCGCGCAACGTGATGTTGTCCAACACTGTGCCTGAAAACAAAAAAACATCCTGCAAAACCACTGCAATTCGCCGGCGCAAGGCGTATACATCATAATCGTGAATATCGCGGCCATCTATCCTTATTTGTCCGCCATTTACCTCATAAAAGCGATTGAGCAGGTTGATGATGGTGGTTTTTCCACTGCCGGTGCTCCCTACAATCGCCAGGGTATTGCCAGGCTCAATGGCAAAGGAAACCGATTTCAAAATCGGACTGTCGGGGATATAGGAAAAATCAACCTGGTCAAACTCGATTTTGCCTTCCAGCTTGGCCGGAGCCAAAACACCAGTATTTTTTACACTGTCGTCGTTTTCAAGCAGCGTAAAAACGCGTTCGGCAGCGATCAATCCCATCTGAAGGGTATTAAACTTGTCGGCCAACATCCGGATAGGGCGGTACAACATGTTGATATACAGAGGAAAAGCAACCATGGTGCCGATTGTAATTTGATCCGACAATACCCCGCGGGCGCCGTACCAAACCATCAATCCGAGCGAAAGCGCCGAAATAATATCTACAACCGGGAAAAAAATCGCATATGCCGTAATGGCTTTCAAGTTGGCCGTGGTATAGTCGCGGTTTATATTCCGAAATTTTTCGCCTTCTCTTTTCTCTGCATTGAAAATCTGGACAATCCGCATGCCACTGATGCGTTCCTGTAAAAAGGCATTCATCGTAGCTACATGGTTCCGAACCTTTTCGTAACTCTTGCGCACACTCTCCTTAAACTGGTAACTGCCCCAAATTAGCAGTGGAAATACCGACAGCACCACCAGCGAAAGCTGCCAGGAAGTATAAAACATGATACAGGTCACGGCAGTCAAGGTGAGCAAATCGGCCATTATGGTAATACTCCCTTCCGAAAATACCGTATTGATGGATTCTATATCGTTGATGGTTCGTGTCGTGCTCGTACCTATTGGCGTTTTGTCAAAATAGTGCAGGTTTAAGCCCGTCACATGTCGAAAAATCTTTACCCGCAAATCGCGAATGGTAGCCTGCCCAAGCCAATCGGCATAATAAAGGAAAAAATAACGTAATACTACCTCAAAAAGCAACAAGCCCAAAATACCAGTAGCCATTAGGGTCATGCCGTATACATCGCCTCGAAAAATGTGATCATCCACCATTTTTTGCAACAACATGGTGCGAAACGGCCCAAGAATAGCCAATATGACGGCCAAAACAGCCGTAAAATAAAAAGTACGCCGGTAAGGTTTTACCATGGACAATACTTTTCTGAAAAGCGGGTAATTGAACTTCTGTTGCGACATTCGGTATCTGTTATCAAGACAGGGCAAAAGGACTGTCTTTAAACCATTTAAAGTGCTGCAAAGTTCTAGAATTTAAACACGAGTAAAAAGTTTTTATCCGCTGGGCCTGCCCTGGCCAAAAAAAACCCACAGTCTTGCGACAGTGGGCCTTAAAACCAACTCTGTTGTATGAAGCAAATTACAAAAAGCCTGTCTATTCAGCACTTTTTTATCTTTAATGGAATTTTGTCAAACCAGGTTGTCTTCAAAACGCCTAAAAAACCGGTTTTGTGACAATCTGCCTCATAAAGTTATGTTAAATTTACCAGTTGATTTCTTTTTTATACTTAAATAATCCAAAAAAGGGTGATTTGTCGGATATTAAAGCTAATTTGACGAATGATTGCCTCTGATGCCCTAAATAAACCCCTAGATTTCGTTTCAAAATCAAGCTGTTCACAAAATTTCAAAACAACATCATGGATTCCAACTTCAACTCCACACTGGATCAAAATTTAGTGCCCGGAAATCAGCCTTCCTACCTGAAAATTGCGATGACTACGGGTTTGTACATCGCTTTGGCTTCGGTCGTGATAGGCTTGCTTACTTACCTTACAGGCTACTCTGAAACACTCATTCGAAATTCGGCACTCCAATGGGTCAATAACCTGCTTTCTTTGGGTATTCTATTCTTTTTCATTTATTCCGCTTGCATAAAGCACCGAAATGAAAACCTGGGTGGGTACATCTCCTATGGCCGTTGTTTGGGACTGGGTACCTTGTCGGGTTTGTTTTCGGGTCTGATTGTCGGAATTTGGACCATTATTTTCATGCAATTCATTGCGCCCGATATGACCGACATGATTTTGGGAATTACCCAGGAAAAACTGGCTGAAAGTGGAATGGGAGAAGACATGATTGAAAATCAAATTAACATCACCAAAAAATTCATGACGCCGCTCCCGCTTTTTGGTATTAGCCTGCTCAGCAGCATTTTTATGGCATTTCTTGTGTCTTTGGTGGCAGGCGCCTTTGCACGCAAAAATCAGCCATTTAACTTATAGTCACATTTGATTTTAAAAACTTTAGGCGCTTCGGGTAGGTTCAATTAATTTTGCCTTCTTGAGCGCCTTTTTTTGTGCGTTTTTGACCATATTTGGATTAAATTTGGAACTATGATATCTGCAGGCCTTCGGAATGGGATCTTAAGCGCTGTTTTTGTTGTGTTTTATTTTGCTTTGGTTTACGCCTTCAACAAGTCCTGGTTTTTACATCCAGGGTTCCAGTGGGGCGCCTTGCTGATTTATTTGCTCTTTATGTACCGCGCTGCAAAGGAAGATGCGCACCGCTTGGGCGATCAACGCGATTTCAGACAAATGGTGCGTACGCCATTCCTGGTTTTTATTTGCACAACTACCGCCTACTGGTTGTTTTATTACGCACTCCATTTGGCAGATAAATCATTGATTGTCATGGAACTTGATGCGCAAATTTCTGCCTTGAATCAGGCCCTGAATACGGGTGTGGGCGATCCTGATGCTGCCAATTTTGCCCGAAAGCAAATTGTTGAACTGGAACAATTGAAAGCCCAGCCAGCCCAACCTTTAGGCCCTGTTTTGGCCCAGTTAGCCCAGGGGGCACTCGGAGGTTTCGGCATGGCTGCTCTTATTACCGTCCTTGTCCGAAAATCCTGATTTTTTCCCAAATCCAATTATTCAGATGCCCACATTTGATGTCTTGAAATGGCTTCACCCCAAAAAATGGCTTCGATACTTAAGCATTTCCAGGCTGATTCGTTGGAGTATATATCTTGCCCTCGGTATCGGACTTTATTTCAACTGGCACGGCGATTTGCCCCTGGAGGCACTCAAAAAACAATATACCTACCCCGAATCGCGATTTGTATCGGTAGATGGGATGGACGTGCATGTGCGCAGCCTCGGTAAAGGCGAAGTGATTTTGTTGCTTCACGATGCCAATAGCTCACTGCGTACCTGGGATGTATGGATGCGTACCCTGGCCGAAAAGTATCGCGTTTTGGCAGTAGATCTTCCCGGAAACGGGCTTACAGGCCCACATCCGAGATCCAGTTACAGTGCATTCATGTATGCCGATTTTTTACAACATTTGGTAACAGCCCTGGAAATTGGCAAATTCCATTTGGTGGGAAATGGCCTGGGCGCTCAAATCGCCTGGTTTTATGCCGCTGAAAATCCGGGTAAAATTCAAAGCCTTGTTCTGCTCGATGCCCCCGGATTTGAAGCCCGAAATAGTTCGGCCCTTACTTTATTGGCACGCACACCACTGCTCAACCGAATAATCTGGACCATTACGCCTCGTATGGTTGTCCAACTGATGCTTGAAGATGTATATGCCGACGATGCGCTAATCAACGACACGCTGGTTGACCAGCATTTTAACCTGCTGCTGAGGCCTGGTAATCGAAAGGCATTCACCGACCGCATGCAGGTGAGCGACAACAAACCTCCCGTTGACATCATTGAAAAAATTTCGGCGCCTACGCTCATTCTGTGGGGGGCCGAGGATGCGCGCATTTCCCCCGAATATGCCTATGAATTTCATCGCAGAATTCGGGGCGCCCTGCTGAAAATATACCAAAACACAGGCCACTGGCCACAGGAAGAAAACCCCAA
>JAGWYI010000102.1 GCA_018969455.1 Bacteroidota bacterium
TTTGATCAACCCCGACAGCCTGCGCGCAGTACAATTTTCTGATTTTGAATTAAATGTGCAAGTTGAAGGACAGGCCCTGCCCAATGAAATGTTCATCAACCTGGGCAATGTCCAATACCGACTAAGCAAAGATGCGCCCAACCGCTTCTCTTACCGTTTTGTGAACGTACAAAAAGATGTGCCTTTTACCTTGTTTGGCGGTGGCATTGAAAGCAAGGATTACACTTTGCAAGTGTTGCGCAAACCCAGTGTAGCCGGTTTTGATGTCAAACTTCATTTCCCGGAATACACCGGCCGGCCCGATGAGTCGCTGGCCAATGTCGGCGACCTCGTGGTACCGCAAGGCACCCAAATATCCTGGGTATTCAATGTACAGAATACCGAGAAACTCGCCCTTCGCTTTGGAAACGATGGCGTAAATGAAGCCAAACGCTTCGACGACAACCTGTTTTCGTACAACCGCCGCGCGCTGAAAGACGAAACCTATAAAATATTCATTTCCAATAACTTACTCCCCAATGCCGACTCAGTAGCCTATACCGTTTCCATCATCCCCGATTTGCACCCGCAAATCATGGTGGAAGAATTCAAGGACAGCACCAACCAGCGCCTCACATTTTTCGCGGGCGACGCCTCCGACGATTATGGCCTGAATAACCTGACCTTTAATTATCAGGTTAAAAAAGTAAAAGGCGGCCAATTGCCCATGAATACCATTAAAATTGAAAAACAGGCGGGCAAACAAATCAATTACCAATACACTTGGGACATTCGCAACCTCGAACTCGAACCGGGCGACGAAATTTCCTACTATTTCGAAGTGTTCGACAACGATGCTGTAAATGGCTCCAAAAGCGCACGTACCAACGTAATGCAATACCGCATGCCGACCCTCGACGAGTTCCGCCAACAACAAGCCCAAAACTCGGAGGAACTGAAAAAAGAACTCGATAAATCACTCAAAGAAAGCCTCAAAATAAACGAGGAGTTGAAAAAACTGCGCGATAAAGTGTTGCAAAAGAAAGAGATGGACTGGCAAACACGCAAACAAATGGAAAATCTGCTCCAACGCCAAAAACAACTCCAGGAACAGATTGAACAAGCCAAAAACAATTTCGAACAAAACAACAAGCAACAGGAAGAATTCCAACAAAAAACCGAAGACATCGCCAAAAAACAGGAAGACCTCCAGAAAATGTTCGAAGAATCCGTATCCGAAGAAATGAAGCAACTTATGGAAGACATCCAGAAATTGCTACAGGAAATGAATAAGGATCAAATGCTCGAGAAAATGGAGGAAATGCAGCAAAACAGCGAAGACCTTTCCAAGGAACTCGATCGAATGAAAGAGTTGTACAAACAACTGGAAGTAGAACAACTCCAGCAACAGCAAATCGAACAACTCGAAGAATTGGCCAAAAAACAAGAAGATCTGGCCAAACAAACCGAAGAAAACGCCAAAAGTGATGAGGACCTGAAAAAAGAGCAGGATCAACTCAACAAGGAAATGAACGAGGTGGCTAAAAAACAAGAGGATCTGCAAAAGAAAAACGAAGACCTTAAGCGTCCCCAAAAAATGGACGACCAAAAACAGGAAATGCAAGATACTCAACAGGATATGAAGGATGCCAAGCAAGACCTGAACCAAAACCAGAAAAAAAGCGCAAGCAAAAAGCAGAAATCGGCGGCCAATAAAATGAAAAATATGGCCAATAAGATGAAGCAAAACAAAGCCTCCGGAGAAATGGAGCAAATGGAGGAAGATATTAAAATGCTGCGCCAATTGCTCGAAAACCTGGTTAGCCTGTCTTTCGCACAGGAACAAAACATGAAAGATGTGTCGACATCCAGTGTCAATACACCGCATTATGTGGAACTGGCCCAACAACAATACAAAATTAAAGACGATTTTAAAGTGGTGGAAGACAGCCTGCATGCACTCGCCAGCCGTAACTTTAAAATTGAAACCATCGTCAACGACAAAGTTAGCGACATCAAAGGCTCCATGAAACGCAGCATCGAAGATCTGGAAGAACGCCGCGTTCCCGCTGCCACCACCAACCAGCAGAGCAGCATGAAAAGCCTCAACGATCTGGCATTGATGCTTTCCGAAATCATGCAAAACATGCAGCAGGAAATGGCCTCCGGCATGCCCGGCAGCCAAAGTTGCCAAAAACCGGGCAAAAAATCGGGCGAAGGCCAAGGCAAAGGCGGCAAAGAACCTAAAGACAAGATCAGCAAGGGCCAACAGAGCCTGAACGAGCAAATGAAGGAACTCAAGCAACGCATGGAAGGCCAAAAAGGCGGATCCCCCGGCATGAGCAAAGAATTCGCACAAATGGCAGCCAAACAAGCCGCCATGCGAAACGCCCTCCGAGAACTGCAAAAACAAAAACAACAACAAGGCAAAGGCAGCCAGACCCTCGACCAGATTATGCAAGACATGGACAAGGTGGAAACCGATCTGGTCAACAAACGCCTCACCAATGAAATGCTCAAACGCCAGGAAGAAATCCTGACCCGCCTGCTCGAAGAAGAACGCGCCGAACGCGAACGCGAACAGGACGAACAACGCCAGGCCCAAACCGCCAAACAACAACCGGCCAAAATGCCGCCGGCACTCGAGGAATATCTCAAAAAACGCCGGGCCGAAATCGAACAATTCCGCACCGTATCCCCTGCCCTGAAACCCTATTACAAACAATTGGTGGAAGAGTATTTGAAAGGGGCCGGGGCAAATTAGTGCATCCCAGGTTGCGTTTAAAAAATTATATCCCCGTTCAGGTTTTGGCCTGGATGGGGATTTTTTGTTGGGTAGCGGTAATATATCTCGGTTACAACCGAAAAATATCATAATTGCCCGCCAGTTTTGTCCATGCTTACCCTGAAGCAACGTTCCATTTGGTGCATTCGGGGGATTATTTGGCGTTTTTGGAGTGAGGATGTAATGATTTTAGGTGCTCAGAACAAATTTCCGCCCCAGATGAAGTCTACAAAACCAGATCCACCAGGATTTCGTCCAATGAGATGGCATTGCTCGATCCCAATAGCAGCAGCGTTTTGTTTCAACGCGTTGAATTGTTGCGGAATGGGCGTCTCTTTTACCTCAAATGCGATCGTTTCATTTAAAATGAAATCAATTTCTTTACTCTTTGATTTTTCAAAGTAATGAATAGACCCCATCCGAGCCAATTGATTTGAAATCGCATTTTCAAAAATATGGCCACTAGAAAGCCCCTTTTGAAGTTTATTTAAAACGCCTGTATCGGTAAAGTACAATTTGGGCTGCGTGGTTAATTCCTTATCAATCCCTCTCGTAAATGGACTTATCGTATGTACAAAATAGGTGTGTTCAAGCAACGATATATAATCTTTTACTTTATGTCTGTTAATCCCAATGATCGTGGCCAATTTGCTGTAGTCTAATTTGCTCCCCACTCGTCCGGATAATAATAACATCAACTTATACAAAGAGTCAGACACTTCAAAGTCCGACAATATTTTAATATCTAATTCAATATAAGCATTGATAATATCTGACAGATAATCTTCTTTGTCTTGAACTTCAGCAGCCAGCACCACTTCTGGAAAGCCGCCATATTGAATAAACTCCTCATATAAAGAGTAATACAAATTATAAAAAGTACGCAAAAAATATTGCTCTTTTTCAAGTTCCATTTGTGGCTTCCAGGCACCTTTGAACTCCAGAAATTCTCTAAAAGTAAGCGGCCAAATCTCGAATATTTTTTTTCTTCCTGCTAAGCTCTCAGAAAAATGATTTTTAATATAAAATGAACTCGAACCGGATACAATAAATTTGATTCCATAGGTATCGTAAAAGTTCTTTATGATACTAGGCAAGGCTTTAACCAATTGAATTTCATCTAACGCAATAACCGCTGGCTTGGAGAAATCTATCCCTAATTGGACCAATCCTCTTTCAATATCTGAATATGATTGCTGATTGAATAGGTGTCGATACTCAATTCGTTCTAAATCTATATATAACTTATTACTATGCAATACTTTACTTAGCAAATGCTTTACAGTTGTAGTCTTACCAACACGGCGCATACCCGTGATTACGGTAACCTGTTTGTGACTTAAATGCGCCTCAAGTGCAGAATGTGTTATTCTATTGTACATTTAACCCGATTTTTTGTACAAATTTATAACAATTTTGACAAACTAAAGGCCACTTTCACTAGGAATAGCGCTTTAAACTATATTGTATCCAATATAATCTTCATGCTCCGGGCAGAAAGCGGTGTTTGTTATGTTCCCACCAACTTTTGTTGACCGCTCTGGCGAGGTTATCAATATCCTCTTGAGTTGCCTTGCGCTTGGCAACAATTTCTTTATAGCGCAGGTAGTTCAAAAATCTTTGAATTTCCGCTATGTTCGTATTAATTGGCAGTTTAACGATGATTCCATCTACCGTTCGTTCGATGGTCATGACTTTAGTAATTTTATATGCAATATTGATACATTAATGACGATACAAGGAGACTTATAAGATGCAGCAGCCACTAAAACTGTTACCAAATCCTACATCTAACCCGATTTTCTGTATAAATTTTTGACAATAATGGATTCATTAGCATCAATTCGCCGAAAACTCCAAAGCAACCAATACATCCTCCCTGGTCAATTCCGGGAAATCTGATAAAATTTCATCGATCGTCATCTCTGCTGCGAGATAACGCAAAATATCTTCAACGGTAATGCGCATACCCCGAATACAGGGCTTCCCGCTTCTTTTACCGGATTCAATTGTTATGATGTTTTTATAAATATACATACCGAATGCTATTTTAAGTACAAAGATAAATATTTTAAGCGATTTGACAAATTACCGCCCCGCCAACCACCGCATCACCCCTTTCGCCACATTCTGCCCGTCCATCGCCGCCGAAATAATGCCCCCGGCGTACCCGGCCCCCTCTGCGCAAGGGAACAAGCCTTCCACTTCCGGGTGCATGAGGGTGTCGGTTGCGCGTGGGATGCGTACGGGCGCGCTTGTGCGACTCTCGGTGCCGATAACCGTGGCTTCTTCGGTGAAGTAGCCGCGCATTTGGGCGCCAAACTGCTTCAAACCCTCTCGTAATCGCTTGTAAATGAAGGGTGGAAGCAAATCATACAAAGGCGCCGCATACAAGCCGGGGATATACGAGGAGCCGGGTAAATTGGCCGATAATTTCCCGGCGATAAAATCGGGTAAGCGCAAAGCCGGGCCTTTTTGATCGCCGTTTCCCGCCGCAAACAATCGTTGCTCCACAGATTGTTGAAATGCCAGCGCAGCAAATACCCCGTGTTTTTGCCAGGCCACTAAATCCTCGGCCTCTACGGAGGTGACAACGCCCGAGTTGGCATACGGCGAATCGCGCCGACTCATGCTCATGCCATTCACCACAATTTCGCCCGGAGCCGTAGCAGCGGGCACGACCAGGCCACCCGGACACATGCAAAACGAAAACACGCCACGCGCACCCACTTGGCAAACTAAGCTGTAACTGGCTGCTGGCAAATGTTCGTCGCGCCCATTGCCCCGGTACTGGATTCGGTCTATCAATGGCTGTGGATGCTCTACCCGTACGCCTAAGGCAAAGGGCTTGGCCTCCACGCGGATTCCTTTTTTATCCAGCAAGTAATAAATATCGCGGGCCGAATGTCCGGTAGCCAGGATAACGGCGTCGGCCAACCATTCTTTCGTGGTCGTATTGTTTTCATTTTCCACCGATTGGGTGACAACGCCCAGCATTTTACCATCTTTTAAAATAAAATCGGTGACCCATTGTCCAAAATGCACCTCCCCGCCGTATTGCTCGATGGTGGCGCGTATATTTTGCACCACATTCGGCAATTTGTTGGAACCAATGTGCGGATGCGCATCTATTAAAATATCGGAAGTGGCACCGTGTTCCACCAAGAGCTTCAAGGATTTGTACACATCGCCGCGTTTTACAGATCGGGTGTACAATTTACCATCGGAGTAGGTCCCTGCCCCGCCCTCGCCAAAACAATAATTGGAGTGCGGATGCACGACCCCATCCTGCTGGATTGCTTTCAAATCGCGGCGACGTGCGCGCACATCCTTGCCTCGATCCAGCACAATGGGCTGAATACCCTGCTCTATCAATTCCAGGGCTGCAAAATACCCGCCCGGCCCTGCTCCGACAATGATCACTTTTTGCTTGCCTGATACGGGTTTAAAACCCGTTAAAAGTGCAGGTTCGGGCGTAAACATCTCCTGAAGTGGATAAACTGCCGCGCGCAATCGATAAACGGGCTGCCGACTGCGGGCATCGAGCGATGCTTTTAAAATTTCTATATGTCCAATTTCGGAAAGCGGCAGCCCGCTGAGTTGGGCAGCCTTGCGGCGCAGCAGCGCCTCATCTTGCCGTTCATGGGGCAAGGCAACAATTTCAATTATATGCGGCATCTCTATTGTCCTGTATTTATCAGGAAAGACACAAAGATACGATTTAAGTGCTTAAAAAAGAGCCTATGACAAAATGTCATGAAAAAATACGCCGATTTGTCATTAAAATTTGTCATTTTTTCGGAAAAAAGGTGCTGGTACACACTTTGATAAAAAGGGAGTATCAACCATTCATTCACAAAAAAACGTCAAATATGAACCAGTTCGCAAAAATTCGCCCATTTGCCGCAACCAAAATCATGTCCAATGGTTTATTGGATGAATTCTTCAATCGCAGCATGTCTGAATTGGTCGGAAGCGATTACGCAGTGAACCAACCGGCAGTAAACATTGTTGAATCAAAAGATGCGTTCCGATTGGAATTTGCCGCACCGGGTTTCGACAAACAGGATTTCAGTTTGTCTGCGGAGAACAACTATCTCACCGTAGAAGCGAAAAAAGAAACCCGGAACGAAAACAGCGATGAACGGTACACCCGGCGCGAATTTCGGTACGAATCTTTCAAACGTTCGTACAAATTGCCCGAAACCGTGAACCAAGATGCCATTTCTGCGGTTTATGAAAATGGAATCCTGGTGGTTACGCTTCAAAAGAAAGAAGAAGTGAAACCCATCGTAAAAACCATCGCCATCGGCTAATGGCCGTAGCGTACCAAGAATTGTTTTCATAAGGTTAGTTAATAGGGTTTTAGGTGTTTTCACGGGCCGGAGCAGTAATTGTTCCGGCCCATTTTTGTACCAGCTGCTACCGGTCAACCGGATTTTTTTCACGAAAAAAGGAACTTTCGCACAGAATTCTGCATTTTCAACTGTGACTAATAACCACCAATGAATAAAGAAATTCTCCATCAGGAATTGTCTTACCGAACGTCCCGCTCCGGAGGCAAAGGAGGGCAGAATGTGAACAAGGTTGAAACCAAGGCCGAAGCCCTGTTCAATGTTCGTGCTTCCCGCGCACTCGATGATGCGGAAAAGGCGCTGATCCTCGAACGTCTTTCCGGCTATCTGACTTCAGAAGGTATTCTGGCTGTTGTGAACCAGACCGAGCGATCGCAACTGATGAACAAGATTATTGCCGCCGAAAAACTTCAGCGACTACTGGAAAAGGCGCTTCAAAAGGTAAAGCCGCGCAAAAAAACGGCTATCCCAAGGGTAATCGTCGTAAACAGACTCAAATCAAAGAAAATAGCAGGAGCAAAAAAGTCTGCCCGACGCAGCCGAAGGCCCGAAGAATGGCTCGAAGACGAATAATTATTTGTATTTCTCATATTTCCGGCTTAACTTCGTACAAATATCACTCATGCCGGACCCAAAACACACTATATGGCAACAAATTCCCTGCGATGAATCGCTCGTACAGCGACTGGTATCATCTCTGGACGCTGATCCTCTGCTCTGCCGGTTGCTCGTACAAAGAGGTATGACTACTCCCGGAGAGGCAACTTCTTTCATGAATCCGGCTATCTCCAGCCTGCATAATCCCTTCGAAATGAAGGATATGTATCGGGCTACAGAGCGTCTGAATCAGGCTGTTCATCAGGGAGAAAAAATCCTGCTCTATGGCGATTATGACGTAGATGGTACCGGGGCGGTTGCCATGATGTTTGCTTTTCTGTCCAGGCTGACCAGTCAGCTCGATTATTACATCCCCGACAGGGTCACCGAGGGCTACGGATTTGGTATAGCCGGCGTGGAATATGCCCGGAAACAAGGTTGCACATTGCTGCTGGCCATGGATTGCGGCATCAAGGACCATGAGGCAGTGCATATGGCCAGTACCTGCGGTATTGATGTGATTATCTGCGATCACCATCTGCCAGGCGAGCATATTCCGGCTGCATTTGCTGTACTGGATCCGAAACAACCCGGTTGTACATATCCGTTTAAAGAACTTTGTGGATGTGGAGTAGCGTTCAAACTGATACATGCAATAGCCTTGCTGAACAATACGCCCGTAGAAGAACTGGCCTCCCTGCTTGATCTGGTGGCCATGAGTACTGCCTGCGATATTGTGCCCCTCACAGGGGAAAACAGAATACTCGTCAAATTCGGACTCCAGCGTCTGAACCGCCGCCCCAGACCCGGATTGTGGGCACTCATGGAAAGTGTTCACCGAACCCCGCCGCTCACGGTTCAGGATCTTGTTTTCGGACTAGGGCCTGCTGTCAACTCGGCTGGCCGGCTCGGCGATGCCCGGGATGCAGTCAAACTGATGCTCTCTGCCGACAGAAACAGCGCGCTCGAAATGGCACGGCAACTGGCCCGCCGGAATGCAGAGAGGCGCAAGGTAGATTATGCAATGGCCGATGAGGCCCGTGAGAAGGTGAGTAAACTGACAGATTTGAGCTCCAGAAAAAGTATCGTCCTGTTTGATCCTGCCTGGCACAAGGGTATTATCGGAATTTCTGCCAGCAGGATTGCCGAGGATTTTCATAAACCCACTGTTATTCTGACTGAAAGTAACGGGCGGGCTGTTGGTTCTGCCAGATCTGTCAAGGGGTTCGATCTGTATGAAGCTATCCTGCAATGCCGCGATTTACTCTATTCTTACGGTGGCCACGCACACGCTGCCGGGTTACAGTTGCCCGTTGAGTCCATTGGTGCTTTCAGCAGCCTGTTTGAGGAAGTGGTTGCTGCCGGAATACAAAAAGAGTGTGAAACGCCTGTACTCGATGTGTCGGCAACGATAAGTTTCGACCAGATTACCCGTGATTTGTTGCAATCACTCAGGCTGCTTGAGCCGTTTGGTCCGCAAAACATGACACCAGTATTTGTTGCCGAGGGGGTAACAGATACTGGCAAGAGCAAAATATGCCAGAATAACCATGCCTTTCTTTCACTTCGCCAAAATGACAAGGGAGCAGTTTTTTCGGGTATGGCCTTCGGACTCGCCGACACTTTCTCTCAGGTGAAAAAGGGAACTTTTGATATTGCGTTCAGTCTCAAAGAGACCGGCAAAAACGGAGTATCCTCCATTGAACTGTCGGTAAAAGGAATCAGGCAGCGGTAATCAGATGATTCTTTTTGCTTTCGACGATGGCTGGAGCCGTTCGCCATCCATTCCTTCTATCTGAACCAGTCCGGGCGTTTTCCCCGGCTCAATGCTTCCGAGTTTCTGTTCAAAGCCCAGGGATTCGGCGCCGTTCAGGGTAGCCCACCGAAGTATTGTTTCGAAAGGCACATAACTTTGAAACCTCGAAATGGTTTTCATCTCTTCCAGAATGGAGAGCTGCCAGTTGGAGGTCAGGCTGTCGGTTCCTATGGTGACCCGGGCTGCCGTATCCATGAATGCCTGATAATCGGGCAGTCGGTTTTCAATATACAGATTGGCATTCGGGCATGTAGCCCAGTATGTATTGGGGCTCCATGTATGTGCGGCTGCCATATCATCGCGGGTAGTCAGCGTGTTATGAACGAAGAGCGTCCGACGTGCAGGCGACATATTCTCCAGCGCGTAATGAATAGATGGCATCCCGTTTGGTTCGAATTCGTCGAGTGATATGCCAAATTTGCTGTAAAACTCTATAAATTCGCCCTTTTTATTCAGAAACAGCTCCTGCTCCGGGGGCGTTTCCTGATTGTGGATACTGATTGTCACGCCGCTTGCCGGATTGGCCAGATTTATTCGCCGGAATAACTCTCTGCTTACTGAATATGGTGCGTGAGGTACAATGGCGCGCGAACTGTCTGCTGCAAGTTCGATCTGGTCGAAAACTGCCGACCAGTCTGTAAAGGCCTTTTCTGCACCCGCGTCCTGTAAAAAATCAAACATTTCCACGAACGTGTAGTATTGCATGCGCCCGCGTGCCTTCACGGCAAAGGTG
>JAGWYI010000760.1 GCA_018969455.1 Bacteroidota bacterium
ATTTTGTGGATAAATCAGGATGGATTTCGCTGATTTCTAATGATTTATAAAGATCGTTAGGCACAAAATCTGGTGGCGTAAAGTATACATTCCTAAAAACAGGCCCCTGAACGATCAAATCGGAACAAGGGCCTGTTTTTTTGAAGGCATTTGAATTTTTAGAATTCAAAAATAAAACCAATGGTTGGCAAAACAGTACCGGCCGATTCAGGCAAGATATAAGGAACGGCGTTGGAACCGTCTAAGCGAATGGGCTGGCCATCGGTGGTGGCAAAATCACTGTTATCGGTTTTTCGTTGGAAGGTATAGCTTGGCAGACTCGGATTTTTTGTTCCCAAAACATTGGTTACATCCAGATAAAGATCAAAAGTGGTTTTCCGGAAATTCCATTTTTTATCAATACGGATGTCTAACTGGCTAAAACCACGCAAACGCAAGGTATTGAGGCGGTTGTAATCGAGGGTGCCTTCGCCGATGGTTAAATAATTTTGTCGGCTGGCCAATTCATCGAACGGTGTGTAAGGAGAACCTCCTTGAAACCGGTATTTTACCCCCAATTCATAATTTTTTCTGAATTTTTTTCCCAATGTAACTGCCAGCAAATGCCGATTGTCCCAGGCAGAAGGTTTTAATATGCCATCCAGGCCGGCAAATTTGGAATAGAAATAAGTGTAAGAGCCTACAATAAAGAAATTGCGCGTCAGCTTTTGTTGCACAAACAGCTCAAAGCCATAAGATTCTCCCTTTCCACCGCTTACCACACGCTCATTTCCGACAACGCCATAGGCTCCTCCGAGGTTGGCCAAAGAAATACCCTTCCCGCTGCTGATCGGGTAATTGTGGTATTGTTTATAAAATCCCTCTACTGTAACCCGTAAAGTTGGCGTAGGAATGAATTCCAAACCCAATACTGCATGATCGTTGTACAAATAGGGCAGATTTTGATTCACCAACTGATTGTTTTCATCTCGAAAACCCAACACTGTATAAGGTGCAATTTTGTAATACCGCCCAATGCTCGCGTTTAATTTCAATTTATCTGTCAGGGAAAAAGAGGAACTCACACGGGGGCTGATGGTATTCGCCAAATTGCTGCCCTGTTTGGTAAAGCTGTTGCCATCTGCCCGAACTCCGGCCGAAAGCGACAGTCGGTTGTTGAAAAAACTTCGATTGGCCTGCGCAAATACCCCAAACTTGAAAAAATCGATGTTGGTGTTAAACCGGATATTGAGTGCCGACTGAACCACGTTTCCTAAAGAATCTTTGATTTCCGGACGTATATTATTGAAGGTGTTGTTGTTGTACTTTACGTATTGCAATGCTGCTCCCATACTCAGCCGCCATTTGCCAAAATACTTATTCAAATCAAAGCGAAGTTTGTTCTCTATTTCCTGACTTTTCAGCTTCAAGGTACGTTTGCTTTCATCGCGTTGTTGCCCGTCAAAATTATCGCGAAACTGGTCCAGTTGGTTATCGTACATGTTCCGACTGAAGGTAATATTCCAGTAACCGTTGTCGATCAAATGTTTAAGCGCAAATCCCTGGGTATAATTCCACTGCTTGATGAGCGGATTGGAACTGAATATGTAGATGTTTTCGGCGGTCGCTTCTTTGGGCA
>JAGWYI010000103.1 GCA_018969455.1 Bacteroidota bacterium
AGGTGGTCACAAAGGTATCGCCCCGAATAAGCATCCGATTGCCCGAAAGTCGGAACGGTTTTGTCCAGGTAATGCCGCCATCAACCGATTTAAAAATGCTGTCCTGGTTCGATTCCTGACTGTGCAACCACAAGGTAGCACCCTGGGCATACAGGCGCAAAGGCTTTTTAAACAGGGTATCCCATTTATGGTCAGCGGCATTGTACTTATATGGAAAATACCCATACGTAAACAATTGCCCTTTGTGCACCAATAAGGGAGCAGTGCTTACGCCTTCCGGTGCTTGTTTGATTTCTTCCCAGTTTTGCCCGAGGTCTTTTGTTAAAAAACAATGCACCTGTCCGTTTTCATCTGTACCATCTATTGCAATGACCGAATCTTGAGCGCCGTATCGCAAAGGTCGAATTCCGTTCGTTAAGGGCTCATTCAGCAGCCCAAACGGGCCGTTTAAAGGTTTCCAGTGCCCGCCCTGATCGGTACTAATAAAAATATTTCGGTCTCCATGTTTCGATCGCAGGATCGCCCCCCTGGTTACCGGTTGTACGCCCCATTCTGAATAATAACCGGAGCCGGGCAGGGGGATTTTGTGCCAGTTCTGGGCAAAAACTGGCAAAGCAGCGCACAGCAACGAAACAAAGAAAAAGAGCTTATGCATGCGGTTTTAATTGGATGTTCCAAGAGGGTTTGTTCAGGATGCTTGATTTCTTCGTCCCAAAGATCCTATTTGCTCAGTTGTTTCACCATTTCTCCAATGGTTTCTTCAATGGGGCGGTATTCCATTCCCAGCATTTGTTTGCTCTTTGTGTTGTCGAAGCGCAAAGGGTAATTCACATTTTTCTCTGCATATTCGGGGGTAATTCCGAACATAAAACCGATCAGTTTGATCACGGCTTTGGGCGCCGCCATAAAAGGCAGTCCCCAACCCGCACCACGGGCCTTTTTTATCATTTTCGACATGTCGAGCATGCTCACTGTTGTATTCGACAGAATAATACGTCCCTCCGCGTTTGGATTTTCGGCTGCGCGCAGGTGCGCCAGCGCCACATCGCGCACATCCACCATACCAAATTCAAGATTGGCCACGCCCGTGGCAAACTTGCCCCTTAAATAATCTTTCATCAGCGTGATGCTTTCCGAATCGCTGTTGTCGGTCAGCGATGGGCCCATGACAAAACCGGGGTTTATTACCACCAATTGCCACTGATTTTGCGCATTGGCCATTTCCCAGGCGGCCTTTTCGGCCAATACTTTTGAATAGGGGTAGGGCTGGTGCCTCAGCGAACTGGTGGTATTCCAGTTGGCTTCTGTGAAAGCCTCCAAACCCAGGTCGCTCATTTCCTTGGCATCACCGTAAACAGACACCACGCTGGAGGTTAGCACCACTTTTTTCACCGAACCCGAACGGTTGGCGGCTTCCAACACATTGCGCGTACCCAACAAGGCCGGATCGACCAGGTCTTTTTGCGGGTCTTTTACCTGAAGCACAAAAGGGGAAGCCACGTGAAAAATGATTTCACAACCTTTCGCGGCAGCATCGTACTGGCCGGGCTGGAGCAAATCGGCCTCCCAGAACTCGAGCGTACCCGCAACGCCGTTTTCCAGGGCTTTAAGATGGGCAAATTTTTCGGTTTTACCCAAATCGCGCACGGTTACGCGCACGGTGTGGCCTGCTTCGAGCAGGTATTTGCAAATCCAGGAACCGATGTAGCCGGTTCCGCCGGTCAGAAGTACTGTAGTGGGCATGTGTTTGTTTAATTTTTTACTGCAACGTTTTGTTTGTGATGACTCTTGCGCAATTAAAACGCCAAAAAACGGCCTTTTTCGTATATTTTATCTCCGTCGGCCCATATTTCGCCACTGCGGGTCATGTCGGTGATCATATCCCAATGCACCGCCGATTCGTTTTTGCCGCCGGTTTGCGGGTAACTCTGCCCGATGGCCATGTGAATCGTGCCCCCGATTTTTTCATCAAAAAGGATGTTTTTGGTCATCCGTTGGATGTCGTAGTTGGTGCCGATGGCGGCTTCGCCAAATCGGCGGGCGCCCGGGAGGGTGAAGATGTAATCGAGAAACTCCTTACCGCGCCGGGCATCCCAGGCTACCACCTCGCCGTCTTTGACCACCAAACGCACGCCTTCGACTTCGGCGCCCTGGTAGATGCAAGGCAGGGAAAAATAAATTTCGCCGTTTACACTGTCTTCTACCGGGCTGGTATATACTTCTCCCGAAGGCATGTTGGTTTGGCCGTCGGAGTTCATCCAGATGCGGCCTTCGGTGCTGAAACTGATGTCGGTGCCTTCGCTTACATAGCGAATGTGCTTACATTTATTCAAATGATCTACAATGTGCTGCTGGCGGGCGCGCACATCCAGCCAACTGGCAATGGGATCGGCGTCGAAGAGTTTGCAGGCGCCGTACACGAATTGCTCGTAATCGCTGAGTGCCATGCCGGCTTCCTGGGCGGAGGCATCGGTGGGAAACTGGCAGAGGTTTCGGCGCAATTCCCGGGTGGCTGTGCGGCTGAAATAGGTTTTGTTGAGGTCTGCCAGCGCTTCTCCGCGTATTTTGGATTGTTCTGCCGTTGCGCCGCTGCCTTCGCGCAGGTTGTAGGGCGCCCGAATGGCTAAATAACAGTCGTAGGTTTCCATGCCTGCCTGTAAAAGCGTGGGCAGGGTGCGCAAGGCTGTTTCGTTGGCATTTTCGAAAAACAGGCGCTCGCGCTCGCGAAAGGCGAGGTCACATTCTACCAAGGCCGCACCAGCGGCGTAAGCTGCGCGGTACACTTCCCGCACCAGGGGTTCGGCCAAAATGGTGCTGCTGATGTAAACCTTGTCGCCTGGTTTAATTTCCAGGCAGTAATGGGTGAGCAGTCGGGCGTATTTGTTCAATATTGTTTGCATACAAGTGCCAATTGGTCCAGTTCTTCGCTGGTGTTGAAATAATGCGGGGTGATGCGCAGCGCCCAGGGCACTGCTTTGCGTTCAAAATCGATGCGACCGGCAATCATGGGCGAAATTCGGCACTGGATACCGGCTTTTTGCAGGTTTTGCATTAAAACATCGCTTTGCCACTTCGGGTTGTAGGCGGTAACAATACCGCACAAGTTTTTTCCTTCATCCAGCACCTGAATACCGGGAATTTCGGCGAGTATATGGCGGGTATAGCTTGCAAGGGCTATTAATCGGGCTGAAATGGCCTCCAATCCAAGTTCCAGGGCATATTCAACGGCCACTTTGCTACCCAGAATCAGGGCTTGCGACATTTCCCAATACTCAAAACGCCGCGCATCAGGCAGGCTTTGGTAAGTATCGGCGCTGTCCCATATTGCGCCGCGCATATCGGGCAGCATCATTTCCAGACCGGCTGCTAAAACGCGATCGGAGGCGTATAAAAAGCCCATTCCGCGCGGGCCGCGCAGGTATTTCCGGAGGGTGCCGGTTAAAAAATCGCAGCCGATGCGGTTCACATCAAGGGGCAGGTGCCCGGCAGACTGGCAGGCATCCACCAGATACCAGATACCGGCTTCCCGGCACAAAGCTCCAATGCTTTCCACATCCTGAATAAGTCCGCTATTGGTGGGAATGTGGGTGATGGCGACCAGTTTGGGACGGTACTTCTGGATACAACGCGCTACTGATTCCGGATCTACGCCGCCGCTTTCGAGGTCCCGGGCCCGTACAAACTTGATTCCCAGCCTTTTTTCCAGCGCCATGAAGGCGATTTGGTTGGAGCTGTAGTCGTTGGTGCTGGTGAGAATCACATCTCCTGCCTGAAAAGGAATGGCACTCAGCGCCCGCGCGTAGGCATCGGTTGCGCTTCCGGCATAGGCGATGTTGCGGGCCTGGGCTTGCAGCAGGCGGGCGACGGCCGCATAAAAGCCGGAAATTTCGGCTGCCATGCGGTCGGCGTATTCATATCCGCCTTGTTGTGCTTCATTTTGGAGGAATTGTACAAGGGAGTCGGTTACAAGCTGGGGGGGCAGGCTGGCGCCGGCATTGTTGAGGTGGATGACTTGCGAGCAGGCGGGCGTATCAGCGCGTACGCGGTCGAGCGGGAAAGCGGTGTTGAATGGAATCATGGGTTAAATACATCCTTTTTGAGCCAGAATTTGCAACAAATAGCGGTGCATTCGGGCGGTTTCGGCAAAAAGTTCCGGTTGCCGGGCTGCGGCTTTTCCTGCCTGTGCGCGCGCGTAGAAATGCCGGGCCACATCGAGGTATCGTTCGGCAAACAGGCCCAGAAACACGGCAAGGGCGATGCCCGCTAGGCCCATCCACCAGAGCACAAACAGGTTTTTAAACCAAACAAACACTGCATAGAGGGCGATCGGGAAAATGAACAATCCGGCCAGAATTTTCACGTTTGAATCGTATCCGATGTACAATTTGAGGCGTTTGGCGAGCAGCCAGGGCAAAAAACAGGGCAAAAACCAGATGGCAAAACCTATGAGGAAAAACGGTGCGCCCAAAGCCAGGCGCAGGCCTTCGGTACTGAGTTTCAGGATGGCCTGCGGTGCAGTAAAGGCAGCAAGTCCTTCCGTGCTGATGTGGAGGGATTTAAGTCCGCTTTCATATTTTGCCAGGTTTGATTTCAAATTTTCATCCTGCAAACAGGTATGGGTCATTTTTTGGCTGCGCCAGAAGCGTTTTTTTTGTTGCAGGGGATTGGCGGTATTGGCCAGTTGTTCGAGCAGGCCCAGGGTATGTTCCCCTGCTTCATCGATGCTGTGGATGCTCAGGCTTTTTAATTCGTCTCCGAGGTAGTCAGAGATTGCAGAAATTGCTTTTTCGGGGTTTTCGTTCCATAGAGTTTGCCAGTCGCGCGGGTACACGGGCTTGCCCACCTGCATCACCACTTCGCTGCGGAAATGGTTCGGTTGGCTGTACGACAGGCCCACGGGGATGATTTTGAGATCCAGCGCCCAGTTGTTTCGGGCTTCGGCGCCGAAAGCGATGCGCGCTGTGCCTGGTTTGAGCGGCCGTACGAATCGGTTCATCCAGCTGTATCCTTCCGGTGCGATGAAGAGGATGCCGTTTTTTTCGAGGTGTTGGTAGGATTGTTCGAAGGCGGCGTCGTTGTTTCGGTCTTCGCCTGCGCGCACGTCTTCCTTGCGTTTGATGGGAATGCAGAACAGGCGTCGGAGCAGCCAGTTGGATACCGGATGTTTGAACAGGCCGTAATTGGCGAGAAAAAACATTTCGCGGGGCACTTCAATGCCTATGTTGAGCACATCGGTGAGCGTGCTGGGGTGGTTGGAGATGATGATGGCTGGCCCGTCGAATCGGAGTTGCGCGCCGTTGAGCACCAGTCGGCGGCGGTAGTAGGTGTGGAGGCCCGCAAAAGCGGTGATTCGGAAAAAACCGTAGAGCACCCTTAAAAAGGGGTGCAGGCGCATGTTTGGACGTGGCAAGGCGTTGAAATGGTATTGTTTGGGGTAAAAGTACATTTAAATTCAATGTAAACACCCTGGCGATTCAGTCGGCGGGCAAATCTTCCGGGTATTTTGATTGTCTTTGTATACATTTGTGCGTTGCGGCTTCGGTGGTGAACCCTGCATTTAACAGAAATCATTATGACCCTGCGCGAATTTTTTGACTATTTGGGCCAGAACCCGGCCCTTGTGCTGGCCTATTTTTTAGTCATACCATTTACTGCCCTGCTTGCCGGCTGGATGGGAAAAGGCGAAGGGCATGTTTCGCCCTGGAAATATTTGTACGCTACCCTGATTTATTTGGTGTGCGTGCCAGGCATCTTTGCGGCCACATTGAGCGTTTACCAGTATATTTTTGAGCGTGGGAGCATCATGAACACCGATGTTTTGACCCAGATATTGCCGGTGGGTTCCATGGTTCTGACTTTAAGCATCATTCGGCAGCAAGTGGCGTTTGCGGACATACCCGGATTTGATAAAATATCCACATTGATCACGACCATTTTTGCTGTTTTTGTGTTGATGTATGTATTGGACCGCACCCACCTGATTGTGTGGGTAAATGTACCGGTATTTTATTTCATCCTGATTCTGGTAGCCTTGCTGGTTGTGATTCGTTGGGGTGCCAGGCGTTTGGTCAGTTGAGTTGTTTTTCGGGCATGGATTCAACATTTTACAGAAAAATTGGCTTGTTGGTGGCAATTGCGGTTTTCCTGGCGGCTTGCACGGAAGACAAAATTAAGGGTGCGCGTCAGGTATTTACGGAAGACGATGTAGCGGTAGAGGAGGCGCGCGGGGTAGAAATTTTATATTCCGACAGTGCGATTTTGCGCGTGCGGGTGACGGGCCCGATATTGCACAATTATTTGGAGCGCGATGACCCTCGACAGGAGTTTCCGAGCGGTGTCAAGATTGAGTTTATGCAATCCGATTTGACCGTCAGGAGCACCTTAACAGCGAAAAATGCCATCCGAAAACAGGAGAAAGGCACTATAACAGCCAGAGACAGTGTGGTGATGACCACGCTAAAACAGGAAAGGCTGGAAACGGAAGAGCTGATATGGGATGAGAAAACCGCCAAGGTATTTACGGAAAAATTTGTGAAAGTGACCAAGCCTGGCGAGGTAATATACGGCTATGGTTTGGAGGCCGATCAGGATTTTTCTTATTGGAAAATAAAGGTACCGAAAGGCCGGATAAAAGTAGGTCAACTCAACAACATAATTGAATAACCCATTCCATGGACGAGCCTTCCAAACGAAATCCGGGCTGGCAAAGCGCCCTCCGCATCGGAAGTTATCATTTTCCCGCTACGTTTTTCCTGGTGCTGGGCGCCATGATCTTGTCATTGTGGGTTTTGCCACCCTTGTTTTTTGTGTTTGGAACAGGCTGGTTTGCGCCATTTTTCTGGACAATGGTGCTGTTTTCGACTTTATTGTTGTTTCGCCATCGCTTCGTTGGCCATTTGTACAAAAACCCGCTTTCCGATGGTGATTCGGCCTTGCTGGAGTATCTGGTACAACAGAACACCCATAGCCACAGTGCAGAGGAAGACATGGAACTCGAATTACTGGAAAATGCGCTGCACCTCAAACAGGTGCGTGCGCAGGATTGTATGGCCCCTCGTCCTGAAATTGTATTTGTTGACGTTTCCGATCCGGTCGAAACGCTCAGGCAAAAATTTGTCGAAAGCAGCTTGTCGCGCATTCTGATTGTAGATGGGGAACTCGACAAGGTACTGGGTTATGCCCATGTGCAACATTTATTTGCACATCCAGCAGACATCCGAAGCATCATCATGCCCATCACCTTTGTCCCCGAAAGCATCCCGGTAAATGAGTTGATGAATAAATTTATAAAAAATCGGACCAATATTGCCTGCGTAGTGGATGAATATGGGAGCCTGGCCGGTTTGGTTACCTTGGAAGATGCGCTCGAGCAATTATTCGGAGAAATAGACGACGAGCACGATCAAGAAGAATTTATTGCGGTACAGATCAATGAAAACGAATATTTATTCTCTGGCAGACTGGAAATTGCCTATCTGAATTCACTCTATCCCAAACTGAATCTGCCTGAAGGTGAATACAATACCTTGTCGGGTTATGTAGTCCTTTCGGCTCAAACCATTCCCGAACAAGGCGCCCGCATAGAATTGGATGGGAAGCTTTTTATTTTGGAATTGGTGAGCGATCGAAAAATTGAGACCCTTCGGGTATTATTGCCGGCATAGCGCGAATGTTGCACTTATTTATCATAAGCGGGCGCTTGGCGCGTTAATATCAGCAAGGCATTCCCAAGCGCCGAATCGTATGTTTTTTCGTAGATTGTATTATTCTTTTCCGGTTCGCCTGATGGTATTGCATGTACGCAACCATTTGGTGATGATTGCGATATGGATATTTTTAGGCTTGCTTTCAACGGGTTTGCTGGGCAAGTTTTTCGGCATGCACTACCTGATGCTCACGCCGGAATACCTGGGAGAGGTCAATTTTTGGAGTTTTTTCATCACGGGTGCGGCTTTTGGGGCATTCGTAATGATTTGGAATCTGACCACTTATCTTTTGTGCGCCAGTCGTTTCCCATTTTTGGCTACCCTTGAATCGCCCTTTACCAAATTCAGCATCAACAACAGCCTGATTCCTTTGGCCTTTCTTTCGGCCTGGACGGCCGCAACTATTTGGTTTCAGGCGCATGATGAATTTACCGGTACAGGCGCAATCATTCGAAATCTGGCGGGTTTTCTGGCCGGCGCCACCACCCTCATTGTGTTGATTGTTGCGTATTTGTATTTTACAAACAAGGATCTGGTAGCCATTTTGCGGCCCTTGAAGTTGGTACCACAGCCCGGTGGTCGTCTGCTGGCGCCAGGTCAACGAATCCCAACGCTTTGGGAAATTCGGGTTGGTATAACCCGCTGGCGGGTAGACACTTACCTCACCGAACGCTTGCGCTTGCGCCTGGTGCGCAGCGTGACGCATTACCACCCGCATATTCTGGAGGCCGTATTCCGACAGAACCACTGGAATGCCGTTTTGGTACAACTGATGGCACTTTTTATGCTCATGGCCATGAGTTTGTACATGGAGCGCCCCTGGATCCGAATTCCAACGGCTGCCACCATTTTTCTTTTGGCAAGTATGGCCATTGCCGTATTTGGGGCCATCGCATTCTGGTTCCGAAAATGGAGCACCGCAGTATTTCTGGGATTGTTGGTCAGCGTCAACATGATCACGGGCCTGGGTTACTTTAACTACAGAAATCGGGCATACGGACTAAATTATGATGCCACGTCCCGGCCAGCTTATACCTATGCGGCCCTGGAAAAAATGTGCAGCCGCAGCCAGGTAGAGCGCGATAAACAGGCCACCCTGGAAATATTAAATCGCTGGCTGGAAAAAAACCGGCGCGCAGGCATCGCCAAGCCCAAATTGGTATGCTTGTGTGTAAGCGGGGGCGGACTTCGTTCGGCCTTGTGGACCATTCAGGCACTGCAACAAACAGACAAAAACTTGAAGGGCAAACTTTGGCAGCAAACGGCATTTATCACCGGCGCATCGGGAGGAATGCTGGGGGCTGCATATTTCCGGGAATTGTACCTGCGGCAACTCCTGGGCGAAAACATTAGCCCATATGATACGATGGGCATAACCGACGTGGGAAAGGATTTGCTCAATCCGGTATCCTTTGCCATTTTGGCCAATGACATTTTTTATCCTTTGAGCAGTTTTGAATCAGGAAGCTATCGTTACAAAAAAGACAGAGGCTATTTATTTGAACGTCAGCTAAATGAGAATTATGAAAATCGGATGAATCATCGTTTGGCATATTATCGAGCGCCTGAAACACAGGCCCAGATTCCCATGATGGTATTATCGCCATTTATCCTGAATGATTCCAGGCGACTGCTGATAAGCACCCAGGGCGTATCTTACTTGATGAAGCCATCAGGCGCCAGGCAAGTACTGAACCAAACCGAGGTTGACGGGGTCGATTTTGGCGCCTTTTTTCACAATCAAGCAAGCGACAGCCTCGCCTTTACCAATGCCTTGCGGATGAACTGTACATTTCCGCTCATTTTGCCCAATGTTTGGTTGCCCAGCACCCCTTCCCTGGAAATTATGGATGCGGGGGTGCGCGACAATTATGGCCTGGGTTTGGCCACACGCTTGGTGCATACTTTTCGCGACTGGATACTGGAACATACCAGCGGGGTGGTATTTGTACAAATCCGTTGTTGGGACAAAGTAGATCCTATTGCAGTAAACGACAGCAAGGGGATTTTGGAGAGCTTGCTCACACCCGCCACAGCAGCAGGAAATATCACTACCATGCAGGATTACGAACAAGACAATGATGTAGCCCTCTTGAGTGACGTGTTGGGGAAACAAAAAGTGGATGTCATTCGCTTGATTTATCATCCCGTGCGAAAAAACCGGGCTGCATCTTTGAGTTTGCACTTAAGCAAACGCGAAAAAATTGATATTCTGGAGGCTTACCGAGCGGCCGATGTGCAGGCGGGGGTACAGGCTTTGAAGCAAATTTTGGGCAATTAATAAGCCGTAAATACCCGCTATTGATTGTTTCAAAAGCTTAGCTTTGCAAAAAAGGAGACACCGAACGCGACTTTTCGCGTCCGGCGCCAAACCAAACCCTTACTGTTGCGAACCGGTATAAAACGGTTCGCAACAGGGGCGAGGAATGAATAAAAGCATCCTCGACCGCTGCGCACCTGGAATGATTTTTTGGGAGCAGGTATGGAGTTGGTGGGTG
>JAGWYI010000761.1 GCA_018969455.1 Bacteroidota bacterium
TGTTACCCTTGGGACGTTGGCGGCAATTTGTGTTTACTTCTCTGGATCCGATGTTTCCATTTGAGGAATTGGTGACCGAAATGGAGGCCAAAATCGGCTTTTTACCCTTGGAGCAATTTCAATTTAGTCCGGCGCATTCCCGCGATTACCTGGTGAAAATCAATTGGGCCCTTTATTGCGACAATTACCTGGAGGGTTTTCATATTCCCTTTGTACACAAGGAATTGGCTCGCTCATTAGATTGGAACCAATATCGAACGGAATTATACCCCTGGAGTGTTTGTCAGGTAGGAATTGGCAGAGGAGGCGATCATAATTTTCAATTGCCGGCCGATCATCCAGATGCCGGCCAATCAATATCTGCGTATTATTTTTGGTTGTTTCCCAACATCATGTTTAATTTTTACCCCTGGGGATTGTCGCTCAACATTGTCCGACCTTTGCAAACCCGTCTGACAAAAATCAGTTTTCGATCATATGTTTGGGATGAGCGGTATTTGGGTGCAGGCGCAGGGGCTGATGTAGATACCATTGAGCGGGAAGATGAAAATGTACTCGAACAAGTTCAAATGGGTACCCGCTCGCGTTTTTATCAGCATGGGCGATTTTCCCCCAGTCATGAAACCGGCGTGCATCATTTTCATCGAATGTTGGCTGCCCGAATGTAAATAAGGGATTTCTAAAAATAAAACACAAGTAATTATTAATCAATTAAAAACAAAGGTGTTTTTAATTTAATATTAATTGTTAACAATCTCTGCCAAAGAAAATTTGCCATCCGGACAAAAAATGCCTTATTTTTGCATGTATTCCCAAATAAAGGCAAATTTCTCATGCTCAAGCACCAGTGTAAGCTGCCACCTCTTTCGCGCTGCGTTTTTTCGCGTTTTTATCTACTTTGTTGGTTTTTGATTTGTTTTCTGTCGGGTCGGTCGTTGTTTGCCGGTTGTGTCGACAGCATTCGGTATAAGGTTCAGATGGTTCAATGCAAAGGCTTGCGCAACGGAAGCATCCGGGTAGATACCGTTTTTGGGGGGGTAAGGCCATTTTATTACTCGCTCGATGGGCTTTCGTTCAGCACCCGTCCTTATTTCGAATCGCTTTGGGCGGGCGAATACACCGTTTATGTGCGCGACGCCATGGGGTGCATCTTTACCACGATGGTACAGGTTGGCGAACCGCCATTGTTGGAGGTAAAGTTAACGGCATCCGACGACAGTGTTGCATCCGGCATGCGGGTGATGTTGCACGCTGTAGTGCTTCCCGAACAGGCCGATTTGTTGTATGTTTCCTGGCGGCCACCCAATCTGTTTAACGACACCCATGGTTTGGATCAGGAGGTTCAGGTTTTGGAATCAACCACGTTTGCTGTAGAAATCAGCGACAAACGTCAATGTATTGCGCGCGACCAGGTTACGGTTGAGGTAATCAAAACAAATGTATTTATACCCAACGTGATCAGCACCGAATCCAATGCGGATGCTTACTTCACGGTTTTTGCGGGCGAAGGCGTAGCCAAGGTGTTGAGTTTGCGGGTGTACAACCGAAGTGGCAGTTTGGTTTTTGAACGGGAGAACTTTCCACCCAATGATCCGCTCAAAGGGTGGAATG
>JAGWYI010000762.1 GCA_018969455.1 Bacteroidota bacterium
TCAACGCCAAGTATTCTGACAATTTTTTACTGAGCGGTGAAAATGGGGTAGAGTCTATTTTTGAAATACAGGCTGCTGCACTACCAACCCAACAAGCGGCAAGCGAAGGCGCTTCTCCATATAATATGGTGCAAGGCGTGCGGGGTGTGCCCAATCTGGGTTGGGGTTTTAACCGACCTTCCGATAACCTCATCGCAGCTTATGAACCCGGTGACCCGCGCCGGGAGGCAACCATTCTTTATGTAGGAGAGGTATTACCCGATGGCTCGGCGGTCGTGAAAGACAATCCCGAAATTGTGGGTGAACGTTTCAACCAGAAGGCCTGGGTACCCAATCATCCGGGTTTGCAAGACAATGGACCTGGAAATATTCGAATATTGCGGTATGCCGACATACTCCTGCTCACAGCCGAAGCGATGAACGAAAACAATAAATCGGCCGAGGCATTGGTTTATCTGAACAAAATCAGAAAACGGGCACGTGGAACCAGCCCCATTTTCTTGCAAGACATTACCCTTACCGATAAGGATGCCTTGCGGGAAAAAATTTACAAAGAAAGACGCGTAGAACTGGCCATGGAACAACATCGCTGGTTCGATCTGTTGCGTTGGGGGCGCGCCGAAACTGTGATGACCGCCCTGGGCAAACCCTTTGTTGCCAATAAGCACGAACTTTTGCCAATTCCTCAAACCGAAGTAGATTTGACAGAAGGGAAAATCCGCCAAAATCCGGGCTATTAAATATACTTCGCGCTGCTTGCTTTTGTGCATGGCCTTTGGCCTAAATCATTGTAAATCAGCGCTCAGTATGACAATGAATGCTGCCTTTCAGGCGACGTTCGGTATAACACAAAACAGGGGGGTAATTTGGATGCCGATTGCTGCAAATTACCCCTCCTTTTTAGAAAAATTTAGTCGAGAATAGCCTTGATCCCCGGAAGTTCTTTGCCTTCCAGAAATTCCAGCATGGCGCCACCTCCGGTGCTCACAAAACTCACTTTTTTGGCCAGTTTTAATTGGTTGACCGCTGCCACAGAGTCGCCGCCGCCAACCATAGAGAATGCTCCTTTTTTGGTTGCGCTTGCCACCGCTTTGGCCACCGTTTTGGTACCTTCAGCAAATGCGGGCATTTCAAAAACGCCCATTGGGCCGTTCCAAATGATGGTTTGGCTTTTCCGAATGGCCGATGCAAATGCCTTTGCTGCTGCCGGGCCGATATCCAGGCCCATGTATCCTTCTGGAATTTGATTGCTTGGCGCTACCAGGGTTTGGGCGTCGGCAGCAAATTTGTCGGCGCAAATAGAGTCTTTAGGCAACAAAACCTTAACGCCCGCCAGTTTGGCTTTCGCTAAAAATTCTTTTGCTGTTTTGATGCGATCCATTTCAACCAAAGAATTGCCCACAGTTCCCTTTTTAGCCAGCATAAAAGTGTAAGCCATGGCGCCGCCAATCAGAATGTTGTCGGCAAATCCCAAAAAGCGTTCAAGCAACAACATCTTGTCGCTTACTTTGGCGCCACCAGTTACGCAGGTAACCGGTTTTACAGGTGATTTCAGTACTTTTTCTGCGTTTTCAATTTCGCGTTCCATCAACAATCCGAAACATTTGTGCG
>JAGWYI010000104.1 GCA_018969455.1 Bacteroidota bacterium
CGTTTGCAGGAAATTGCCGAAAAAGCCCTGAAGGAGGTGACTTATCACCTGCGCTTTTCCTCTGAATGGGTGCTGCGACTTGGAGATGGCACCGAATTCAGTAAACAAAAAATGCAAACGGCCATCAACGAGTTATGGATGTTTACCGGCGAACTTTACACCTTTGGCCCAGCCGAAATTTGGGCTGCCGAACAAGGATTCGGCCCGGAAGAATCCATTCTGAAAACAGCGTGGCATAACAAAGTAAGCGAAATTCTCCAAGAAGCAAATCTTCAGGAACCCGAAAGCACCTGGATGCAAAAAGGGGGAAAAACTGGCCGACACACCGAACATTTGGGATATATTCTGGCCGAAATGCAGCATCTGCAACGCACCTATCCCGGATTGCAATGGTAACTTTATAAAACTCCCGTCTCTAACAAGCGCAAAGTTTGCGCTCCTGTATCCAGCCGCGCCTCAATGCCGTAGGGTAAGGTGGCCATGTGCGATACATGACCAAACGGTAGGCCGTACTGAACTGGAATGCCCAATCCACCCAAACGGTCAACCAGGGTTTCCCGAAGCGACATCGAAGCATCTCCCTTGGGCTGGCATTCGTTAAATACCCCCAGCGCAATACCGGCTGCATGTTTTAAGTCGCTCGACATAAGCAATTGGGTCAACATACGGTCTATCCGGTAAGGCTGCTCCCCTACATCTTCCATAAAAACCAGTTTGCCTTTAAATGAGGGCAAATAAGGCGTCCCTGCCAAAGCCGAAAGCAAAGCTAAATTACCTCCCGTAAGTTGTCCCTGCGCAACACCGGGAGCAACAACAAAGGGACGAAAAGCTTCATCATCCAGTTGGATATCGGAACCCGGGGCAGAAATATCCAATATGGCCTGGGGCTCCATTAATACTTTTTTGAAATAAGACAGCGTATCTTCCGGAAATTCCGATGCCCCCACCGGACCATGAAAGGTAATCAGACCAGTTTTGGCATGAATGGCCAAATGCAAGGCGGTAACATCGCTATACCCAATTAAAGGTTTTGGGTTTCTTCGAATCAGATCATAATCCAGCTGATCCAACAAACGCGTACATCCATAACCACCTCGTACACACCAAATTGCATCTACCTCCGGATCTGAAAAAGCCGCATGAATATCGGCCAAACGCGCAGCATCGGAGCCCGCCAAATGACCGTTTCGGTCGTATATGGCTTTGCCGGGTTTTACCTGCCAACCCAACATGCGTAAATTGGCAAATGTTTTTTCAAATTTTTCCGGAGCTGGCGGACTCGCCGGCGCAATAAGCCCGATGGTCGCATCAGACGGTATCCGGGTTGGTTTGATATGCTTCACCGTGTTCATTTTCAGGGCCTGCGCCAAATTAATGCCCGACCACCTTGCTCCCAGTGCCCACACACCTCCGCCCAGCAGAAACTTTCGCCGCATCATGGCTATAACTTTATGAATATTTTTCTGGCATATAGAATTCGACAAACCGTCCAACATACCAGCATGTAAAAAAGAGCAAATAAAAAAGAACCAATCTCAGCCGCATCAATGGGCTTAAACCAACTTATATAAATCCATTCTTTTAAATTGACCACCTTGTCGCCCATGGGTACATTGATTACATACATGATCATCACCAATGCTTCAGACAACACATAGGCGAATAATGAATTGGTCCCAATGGAAATAAAAAATCCGGAACCGTTCCACCATTTTCGCACATCCAGCAACCAGATTGTTCCGGCAAATAAAATCATGGAAATTCCTCCAGCATAAAGCACATAGGAACTGCTCCAAATTTTCTTGTTGATAGGGAAAAAAAGATCCCAAAACAAACCAATAAAGCCGCAAATCAAACCAAATACCAACAAATCCCGTACAGCCAGATCCTTTTGGTCTTTGCGACTGGCCAACAGATTTCCACTCAGCCAACCCAATATGACCGTTACGATAGCCGGGAGCGTACTCAATACACCTTCGGGGTCGAAAGCAATTACATACTTTGGTGCAACCTGTTCATGATAAAGATGATTGAGGCCAAACAACCATTTGTCGAGTCGAAGAATTGCGCTGCCTTCTGCTTCGAGCGGATTGGCGCCGGGTAACGCAAAAGCGTACAAAAGGGCCCAATAAACCAACAAAATGGCGGCCGAAACCCAGATAAGCCATTTTTTGGAAACATTTAAAACCAAAACAGATGCCAAGCCATAACCCAGCGCCAGTCTTTGCGGCACGCCCATGATGCGCCAGGTATCCCAATTCTTCCAAACAAATGGAAAATTATTCAAAATGAGCCCAATCAAGAAAAGCAACGCCGTTCGACGCAGAATCTTCCATCCGGCTGCTGCCGACCACTGCCGGTCGAACTTCCCGAATGCAAACCACATCGAAACCCCAATGATGTACATAAAGGACGGGAAAACGAGGTCGGTGGGTGTGCATCCATTCCAAATGGCATGCCGCAAGGGCGGAAACACATATTCGCCAGTACCAGCGGTGTTTACAATGATCATAAACACGATGGTCATGCCCCGAAAAAAGTCAATGGCAAGGTATCTATTCATCCGATAGGTGCAGCTAATACTTCGCGCCGCACCGTTTCCGGTTGTATTTTAACCTAGAACGGGGAAAATCAGCGCTCCGCATGTCCATAATTGCTGCCTTTTAGGCAATACCTGGTACAGATGCCACAAGGAAGCTTGAATAAGTGCCAAAAGTAGTTTTTTTTATACATAATACACATCCTATTTACACAACAGAATTACCTTTGATCTTAACTTATCTTTTTATAAATTATGCTTTTTGCAATTGGCACAAGGGTTCGTTTTCGTTATACCGGAGAATGCGGCATAATAACCGCTCAACTGGATGGAGAGATGTTGCAAGTACGGCTAGACAACGACCCCGATCTGGAGATTCCTGCTTTTGAAGAAGACCTGATGCGTGATGAAGGTGCAGAACCGAGTTCGGCCGGTGCAAAATTTATAATCGGAAAACAGGATAAAAAGCCGGAAGCGCCGCCCCGACGGGAAATCCGCATTCCCTACCACATCCTCAAGCCCAAGGGCATTCAGCTGGCATTCGAGCCTATGCCCGGACGAGATGGCACCGTAACCAGGTACAAGGCATGGTTGATCAACGATACCCAGGAAGAATTTTTGATAGAACTGGATTTGTACTCTTCCAAACGGGATGTGGTTGTTACTGATGACAAATTGGCCTCCGCTACGGCTATTGAACTGGGCGACTTGTTGTACGACGACCTCAACGAAAATCCGGAATTGTGGCTACGCGTGCGCCGAATCACCACCGAAGGCCCCGACCATGCCATTGAAAAAACGATAAAAATTCGGCCCAAGCAATTTTTCAACAAGCTTCAAACAGCGCCCATCCTCAATTTGTTGGCGCATTTGTTTGTTGTGATAGATTCCTTTGAATCGCCCGTTGCAGACCCGGGAACACGCGATGACCTGAAGCAATACACGAAAGAAAAAGCAGGAAAGCGCCGTTCGACGCCCGAAAGCAATTCAAAACCGTATCACGCTTTCAACATTGAAGAATTTGCCACTTTTTTACCGGAGATCGATTTACACATCGAAAACTTGATGAACGGGCACGCCCGCATTGACAAAGGGGAGATTTTACGCATTCAAATGGTGCATTTTCACCGATTTTTAGACAAGGCGATCCGATTGGGTGTGCCCAAAGTATTTGTTATTCACGGCGTTGGAGAAGGGAAACTTCGGGAGTTGATTGCCGAGACTTTGCGTAAAATGCCCGATGTTGTCAAATTCAAAAACGAGTTTCACCACAAATATGGTTACGGCGCAACCGAGGTGATTTTACAATAAAAAAGGCCTTGTCGTTTGACAAGGCCTTTTTTTGTTGTGCAACGGCAAATTAATACTGCCAAAGGTCGTGTTCGAAGTTGAAAATTTCGTTTTTGATTTTTTCAGACTCCATCAGCAAATCGACACCTTGCAGGTATTCTTCAATTTTGCGGTCGTAAACGTTTGATTCTTTGTAGATATAGCTGGCGAAATAACGCATTTCAAACAGGTCTTCCCAGGAAATGGTTGCATTTTGGTTGCCGCCTGGTGTGAATACACGGTGGCGGGCAAACAATTCGCGGGCTTGTGGGTAATACACCCAAAACATCGGCTTTTCAAAACGGAAGTTGCCTTCGTTGTCTTTCACGTCGATCATGGGTGCAATACCCAGAATGCGTACTTGCAACGTAGAGGTTTCTTTGTCGAAGAACCATACTTCTTTCAAGCGGAAGCGCTTAACATCTTCCCAGTTGATGTCATTCCGAACGATCTGAACTTTTTCCTCGTAGGTTTCGGGGTCAAAAGTTACAACCGTATCGGTTTTAGACAGCATAGAAAGCACGTCGTCGGTGCTCATGCGCTTTTTGAATTTTGCGCCTTCTTCGTCGGTGCTGTAAACAGGCAGATCGCCTTTGGTAGCAGCATCCGACAGGATTTTGAAAAATGGTTCTTCCGGATAAGCGAAGGGAAGGTTCATTTTTTCACGCACATCGATGATGCGCCAAATGCGCTTTTCCCAGAAGATATCGCTTTCGCGGATAGGCTGGTAAGCCAGTACGCGGCGTTCCAGCATGATATCTTTTTTTACGATGTCATCCAGCGGCGCTTCACCATCCTGGATCACCTCGGTGTCTTCGGTATTGGCAGCTGGAGTTTGGGTTTCAACATTTTCGTTGATCTGTGCCAGTACGGCTGTGCTCGTTGAAAAAACCAGCAACAGGCACAGGCAAGTCCATTTAATAAAGGTTTGCATGACTCGCTTGGTTGAGATTATGTTAGAAAAGAATGGTGTTTGTGTGTAAGCCAGATGATAAAAAAGCTTCAGCCGGAAGAAAACGCCGGCTGAAGCTTTGTATTGTCATCTTAACGAATTTTGAAAGCCAAACCGCCGATGTTACGCGGCACAGCATCGCCCGGGCACTTCGACTTGATGTCGTCGAAGAAGTAAGCGTCGCCTGGTTTTGCTTTGTTGATCATATCCTGCACATCACTTCCCCAACGTGCGCCGCCGTTTTGTTTGGTAACGGGGTCTTGGCGTTTTGGAAGGTATGTAACCTCAAAGCCAACGATATCGCATTTAGCATCGAAGTCGAAGTTTTCGAGTACGCCGGCAATACCGCCCTGGGCTTTGAATTCACCATTCGGCATAGCCTTGCTTTTGTGCTTGGCGCCGAGCAGCGGAACCGGGTCAGGAATACGTTTTACGCGGTATTTGAAAGAACCCAGCGTTGTTCCGGCTGCGGAGAGCGTAATGGTTGCTTCACCTGGAGCGGTAGCGCGCACAATGAAGTGTGATTTTCCATCGTTATTGAGGGTTACGCCTGTGGCAGAAACCTTCAAGTCGTTGGATGAAACACCTGCGGCGGAAACCGTAATGGGGTTATCTACACCGATGTAGAAAACGTTCATTTTATCCAACTGAACAGAGCAAGAACGTTGGCCTACTTCGTAAGAGAATTCAGCAGAATAGGGTTTTACTTCTCCGGTCAAAGGATTTTTAACAGAGATATTAACCTTATAGGTTTTAGTACCTGTAGAGCTGGTTCCGGTTACGTAGTGCGCTTTACCGCCTTCAACGGGCAGGCTGTTACCGTCTACATTGATAGAAATGTTGTTGGCAGTAGAGCTACGTGCGCTCAGGAATACATCTGCTTCGTATTTATCGCCTGCAATGATGTAGCCTTTGGGTGCAGAAATAACCGGTTCAAATTCGTCGAATTTGATATCCACACCGCCTACCTTTTCTGCGCAGTAGTTCAGTACAGCTGTTGCGGAGTTTTTCGCATCGCTCTGAATTTTACCCAGGATAGGGAAAATGGCAGCCACCGGCATTTGTTTGAACTTAAACTCCGACCAGTTTTTAGCCGTGGTACCTGCCGGAAGTTTTTCGACATCAAGCGGCAGCGCGGCTTTAACCGTTTCGTTGTTATCCGCCAGTTCGAGCAATTTTGCCCGGGTTTCCATCAGTTTGGTTTCGATTTCCTTACCCAAACCTTCATTTACAAACATGCGGGTGGTTAAGTCCTTGTTCCGGATGTCTTTAGGTTGTTCCGGATTTTTAGGATTGGGGCCGCCTGCTTTTTCGAACAGGTTTTTCCGGATATTTTCGATGTAGGTAATGAAGTCGTTGGATACCGTCAAAGCCTGTTGGGCATTGTTGCGGTATTTTTCGTTCTCCGGTTTTTTATATGCATCTGCTTGTTTGTTGATGCCGGTCATCAGTGCATTGTTGTTGTTTTCAACAATTGCAGCGCTGCTTTTCATCCCTTTATCGAGCGAAAAGAAGGCATTCATCACCTCGGCAGATACGTTCAGTGCCAGCAGCGCCGTCAACACCAGATACATCAGGTTGATCATGAGCTGCCTTGGCTCCTTTGGTATAGACATAGGTCTTTACTTTTTTGATTGTGATTGGAATGAGATACTTGTTTGAACAGGCGGTGCTTATTGACGGCCGATGTTGGCCATCGCAGAAAGCATGTTGCCATAAACAGTATTCAAAGAACCCAGGTTTTTGTTCAAAGAAGTCAACTGGTCTTTGTACGCTTTCACGTCTTCCGTAGATTGCACCATGTCGGCCATTGCTTCATTCATTTTAGAATAGAAGTTGCTCATGGATTTCATTTGCTCGGAAGTACCGGAGAAATCTACTTCTTGCAGGGCTTTCAGGGCGCCCATGCTTTTAGACATAGACTGGAGTTCGGTCAACATACCGCCCAATTGACGTTCAACAACGTCACCGTGCAGGGGCTGGAACTCAGGTTGTTGCATACCGCCGGTAGTCAATGGCTGCAGGCGAGCATCGTAGTTAGACAAACCCGGGAACAGTTTGTCCCAGTAGTAGTCAGGATCAGGGCCCAAAACACCCAACATCAAGAAGATGAAGATCTCGATAGACATACCGAGGATCAACATTTCGGAAGCGCCTTCCCATGATTCGAGTTTGAACAGGGCGCCTGCAAGTACGAATGCCGCACCAACGCCGATCATGAGATTTTTGAAATACTTAAAGCCTTTGCTTTTAACGAAACTCATTGTTTTTGAAACTTTTTAGCAGTTTAAAAAGAAACCAGTGATGGAGAAAAAACGGGGTTTTGAGGCGCCGCAAAACTAACAATCACTGAAGAACTTGGTGTTATAAAAACCGGCTAAAATCGTGCCTGACATTACAAATGTCAGCTATAAGCAAACAGCTGTAATGTCCGGAGCAATTTTGTACCGTATTTTTTGACGAAAATCGGATAGGGAGAGGACGCCCGGAGGCATATTAAAAAGACAAGGGGCAGAACGCATGGTGAGCCACGGGCATTTCCATGTGGTGAAGCAGTGGTTCTGCCCCTTGTAATCGGTCGGAACCGGTTAAGATTAGAAGTCGTTGATTGAACGGCCCAGGAATGTCAACACACAACGGAAACCGATGTAGCATTTGGTGGTATCCTGGTATTCATAAGAACGGCTGCTGGTTTGGAGGAAAAATGCAATATCTTTCCAGGAACCACCGCGAATCACTTTACGTTTTGCGGTGATTGGATCAGAATCTTTTGCATCATAGCGGATATCCGGGTTCAGATCGTGGCCGAAAGTGTATGCATTTTCATAGAATGCTGTTTCTGTCCATTCAGCAACGTTTCCTGCCATGCAGTACAAACCGTAATCGTTCGGGTAGTAACCATCCGCTTTCACGGTGTACAAACCGCCATCTTCCGGATAGTTGCCGCGGCCGGGTTTGAAATTGGCCAACAAGCAACCTTTTGCATTGCGGGTGTAGTAAGCGCCCCAAGGATATGGCGCTTCTTCCCGGCCACCACGTGCCGCATATTCCCACTCTGCCTCTGTTGGAAGGCGGAAATCTTCGGTATTGATGCCATCGTCGCTGTACATGTCCCACAATTTGCTGCGCCAGTAGCAGAATGCTTTTGACATTTTCCAGTTCACGCCAACCACGGGGTATTCGTCGAAAGCAGGATGCCAGAAATAGTTGCGGGTCATGGGTTCATTGTATGAGTATGCGTAATCGCGTACCCAAGACAGCGTATCGGGATAAACCTTGATTTTCTCGCGGTGGATGTGGCTGGTGCGGTTAGAGTTGCGGTCGTGTGCCGCCTGCTGCCAATCATACCACTGGTATTCGAAAACCAGTTTGGTCACGTCAATTTCTTTGCGACCTGCGAAGCGTTCGTTGCCTTGGTAGTACATGTCTTCCAAAGCGCTGCCGCCATCTTCGTTTTCGCCCTGCCAATCGATCTCTTGTTCCCAATCGATCAGATTTTGTGGAGGCAGTTGATCATTTTCAGTTTCCTCAATGGTGTGCTCCAATGCGCGGTGTGCGATGGAGTCGGCAACCCATTGAACAAATTGGCGGTACTCGTTGTTGGTAATTTCCGTATCATCCATGAAGAAACCCTGAAGAGAGATTGACTTCGGACGGGAAACCATCTGTTTGGAAAGGTCTTCATCGCCAGTTCCGATGTGTAAGGTACCGGAAGGCACGTACACCATGCCAAATGGGTTAATACCTTTCCATTTCGGACGATCGAGAACGCCAACGAGTTGACCGCTTTCTTTACGGCCGCAAGAAGGAGCGGCAACTGCTGCAAAGAAGAGCAGAAGCAGGAGTAATTTTTGCATTTTTTTCATGTTAAACACCCGTGTTTACCTACTTTAAATATTCGGTTTGGAAAAAGTGGTCGTAAAGATATTGGATTAATCCTTTTCTGAAAAGGAATTCCAAATAAAATTGGCTTAATGAAGAAAATCTCGCAGTGAAAGCAGGACAGAAACGGAATTTTAACGTTTCATTGTATGCACCTTAACAAATTTTGCCAAAAACAAATTGTCTGGATGCCTTTCCATCTGCGAGCGCGCAAATATCATAAAAATCGGGGATTATATATCACTGGCGGTAATTTTCCTGCACCAATTGGTTTATTTAAATCAAACCGCAGCAATAATTCATGGCTTCCCCGATTGGAAACGGATATTTGAGATAAAGAAACATCAAAAGCGTAAGCCAAAGTTGTCTTTTCGTTTAACTTAAATCCGCCGAATATGACCAGCGCATCTTTCGACTTCTTGCCAATTCCCCTAAACGATGTGCCTGCAAAAATATTTTCCTTCCATCGTGCCAAACATGAAATTTCTGCTTGTGTCTCTGTTTTGTCACTTTTAACCAGTAAACTGGGTTGAATCAGTACGTCGTTGTTCAGTTCCCATGCATATCGCATGGAAATCACATAATGTCGTGCGGGCGTCAGTCGGAGTCCTCCATTTTTCGTCGTATGAATGGAAGGTGCGAATACGGGCTGAACTGCTGCACCGAGGTAATAATTTTTTAATTTTAACAAAATACCGCCTTCGGCTACGGGCGTGCCAGCCACTACTTTGCCCTCGGGCAAGTAGGGATCGTTGTGATCAATTTGAAAACCAGGTTCTACATAGGTTCCCTGTGGCGCCCGCAATTTATTTCCATCCAGACTGTATTGGAAATAGCCGCCTCCTATCCCCAATGACAATTGGTTGTTCCTGCCAAATTCCAAATGATAGCTGTAACTCAGGGTAGCTGCCGTGCTTTGATGCGCGCCAATTGTGGCATTTTCAGCCCGCAGGCCTACCCCGCTGTTTATTTTGAACAAGGGTAAATGAGCATTTATCTCCTGGGAAAGTGGCGCGCCTTTTAAGCCCGACCATTGTTGACGGTATACGCCAGTAGCAATTAAACTGCCTTCGGTACCAGCCACCGCAGCGTTGAACGCATACGGATTCAGCATGTACAAACTGTATTGAACCAGTTGTTGCGCCTGCACACCTTGCAACAGAATGAGCAAGAATAAGCTTAGTTTTATTTTCATAGCATCATTTTCTGGCTTTAATGAGTTCCCGCTTGAACTTGTTCCCAAAAGGCTTCCAAAGATACAACCGGCTGCCGACAAATAAAATCGCGGCACACATATATAAAGGTATTGCTTGCAGCCGACTTTCCGGCCAATAAAGGGATCTCGTTGTTGGGGATAATTGTGGCGGCCAAAATTTTATTGGGCAGGTATCTTTGTCGAATGGCCCCTGCATAGGCGTATGCATCTTGGCCGACCACTGCAATTTCC